>JAUYDU010000201.1 GCA_030691665.1 Chloroflexota bacterium | reverse complement strand
GGCGCTGATGACCAGCGCCCTGGAGCTTGCCGAGACGGACCGTGTGCTGGAGATAGGCGCCGGCAGCGGCTACCAGGCCGCCATCCTGTCCAGACTCGTCCCCAAGGGGCGCGTCCTGACGCTGGAGCGCATCCCCAACCTTGCCGATACGGCCCGCGCCTTCCTGCAGGCCCTGGGCTGCGCCAACGTCACCGTCAGGCTGGCGGGCAGGGCGCTGGGCGCGCCGGAAGACGCCCCATTCAACGCCATTCTGGTCACGGCGGGGGCGCCAAGGCTGCCGCCGGCCTTGCTTGAGCAGCTTGCGCCCGGCGGGCGCATCGTGGCGCCCGTGGGCTCGCTGCGGGAGCAGGAGCTTATCAAGGCCACCCGGACCGATGAGGGCGCCTCCTACAAGATGCTGGGGCCCTGCCGCTTCGTCCCGCTCATCGGCGAGGGCGCGTGGAGCGAGGGCGAGCTGGGTTCGTAGCACGCGGCGAGCAACTCGCGCCCTTGACAGACGTGCTCGGGTGGACTGGACCCGGATATAACCAGTTCTCCCAGACGCAAAGAGTGGTGGTGGCGCTGCACCTTACCTGCTGAACAAAATGGAAAAAGGGAGCAGGGTCTAGACCCTGCTCCCTTTTCTCAACTTGGGCTACTATGGCGCTGGCGGTACTGGAATTCCGGTATAGGATGGCGTGCCACCTAGCACCAAACCCGGCGAATTCCATACCCAATAGTCTAGGTTTGAAAGGGGGTTGGTTGGAAAAACGTTGTTCCCGCCCACAGATATGGTTCCCAGGGCGTTCATGAAGCCCATTCCAAGCCAGTTGTAGTCACCTGTGAAATGGCCGTTTCGGTAGAGCTTGTTACCGTGGATCTGGGTGCCATCGGCATTCATGTCGGCAGCACCGCCTACAAAGACCCCGAACTTGAAGTTGTAGGAGATATCGTTGTTTATGCCTATCTTGTTAGCTCCCAAGACTACCATCCCTTGGGTTGGGGTGCGCCCAAGCTAAACCCCCCTTGGCAACTCCATACAGCCCTTTGTAAGTCGGCCCTTTGCGCTCCGAGATTAGGCCCAAGGCTGTTTGGAACGCGGCCATTGGGGTACGCCTCCGATTGAATCTGAAAACATACTCATTCAGATACGCGGGTAGGTGCTGCTCACTAACCCCATGATGCGTCCCTATGAGCCATGTTTTCAGGTTTGAGAACGCTCTATGAATATGGGGTAGGCTCTCTGACTTGCTACCCATTAGCATGTAGTGGTGATACCCAGCCTTCTCAAGCCCAACATAGCCCATCCAAGCATCCGTCTTTACCGTCACGCCGCCCTCTACATTTTCCTTTACGAAGCCTTCAAGCGTATGGGCGGTCACGTCGGGTATCACCCGTAGCCGGAGTCGGCCTGCAACCTCACCACGCACTTCGACGGCTCCGGCAACAATCACCTTTCCATAGGCGCCACGCCCACCAGGTCCCGCTTCCTTGCCCCCTATGTAGGTCTCGTCAACCTCTACGGTGCCGTGCAGCTTATCCCTGTCCTTTTTTACCAGTGCGGCCCGTAACTTGTGGAGCATGGTGAAAGCCGTCTGGTAGCTGGACAGGCCAACTTGTCTCTTGAACTGGAGGGCCGACATGCCAGGGGTATGCGTTGTGACAAGATAAGCAGCCCAGAACCAAAGGGTAAGAGGCTGCTTGGAACGGTGCATCGCTGTTCCGGCAGTAACGGATGCCTGATAGCCACACGCCTTGCATTGGAGCAGGCTACGGCCTTCCTTCCAGTAGAAGGCATCATGGGTACATCTGGGGCACACGAAGCCATCAGGCCAGCGAGAATCTATGAGGTACTTCAGGCACTCCCCTTCGTCTGAGAAGCGTTTCTGGAACTCCATGATGGTGCGGGGGAAGTCAGGACGTGGCATCAGGACAACACCTCATAATTCACCTTAGAGGGCGTGTTGCCAGGATTAAGAATGACTATGTAGAATCGGCCCTCTGATGGCAATTCTACATGTTGCCTAAGAGCACGTAGCTTGGTGCCCCCGCCATAACTTGGTACGAGTCTTCGTGCAGCATAGAAAGCTTGCCTGCCTTCTTCGTCTAGGACATAGACATCCACGGGATGCTCGGCCCTCATACGGATACCGAACTCGGCTTTTCCAACTGCTCGTATAACGAGCCTGATGTGCGTATGCGGTTTAAGTATCGCAGTAGGCACAGTTACTCCGTTGAGGGATTGGTTGGTTCCTCGACCTCTGCCTCTATGACAATGTTGCCCACTTTCAAGCGACGGATGCGATGGACAAACCGCCTCAACTCCGCGTACAGGACTAGGAGAACAATCAGCAGCACGCCTCTCCAGTCCTCGTGCAACAGTTTGAGTACCTTTCCAACCTGTGAGGCATCTGGGTCTGGAAAACCAAAGAATAGCTGGTATGCTCCAAGTACGAGTAAGGCACCCATATAAAATAAGACCGCAACTTCGGCAACTGCTAACAATTCTCCCAATAAGCGTGCGATACGCACTAGCGTCGAAACGGGCTGACGCTCCCCGCTCGTATTGGATTCTTCCTCGCTGTCCTGCTTCGTAATGGACTCGTCGTTGCTCATCCATCAGATTCTACCCCTTGTATCTTTGGGAGTCATCAAGATAGGCATATCGTTGTTTATGATCAGGTTGTTCAGGTCCGCTCCGCCGCCGTCGTCCCATACGATGATGCCGGTGCCGTTATCTATGCGTGACGACCAAATAGCACGCGGTGCATCGTTGTAGCGGATGACATTATTGACGATTGAGGCTGCATTGCTGTCCCACAGGAAGACGCCATACGCGTTGCGCTCAACGACGTTATTGGCAATCCTTACATTGTCAGCGCCTGAGACCAGGATACCGCTCTGCCAGACATTATCTGCACCCTTAATGGTGAATCCGGTAATACTAACATCGCTCGCGGTTACCGTGAAAACAGTGTTGTTGCTGTTCCCCTGCACAGTTGTGGTCTTGGCACCAGCCCCCTTGATTGAAACTGACTTATTGACCACGACGTTTTCGGTATACGTGCCGGCACCAACGAAGATCACATCACCAGCGCTTGCGGCATTGACCGCAGCCTGAATAGGTGTTCCGGGCCCAGGAACTACTCTTATCGTGGCTGCACTGGCAATACCTGCCGTCATCGTCAACAACAGCACTAATGCTACGCCGAGAATCGCGATTCTCTTCACATTGTTTTTCACAGTACTCACTCCTTTCGCCAAAGCAAACTCTCAATTACTAGCTACTGGGCACCATCACACACCGTGCTGGACAGCCCATGGGTCCCACCCCCTCGCGTGGCGCTTATAGTAACGCACCCTCTGTGCGTTTCGCCCATAACCAAACAAGACAGGACGTGCCAGACGAAACCGAGTGTAGGAGGCGCGGGTCGGTTTGTCAATACAAACCTGGAAGTTATGGACGGTTTATAATCATCTGCGTGTTCGCAGAACGCTAAACATGCAGCCTCAAGTCTGCGGCATTCCCCTTGTATCGAAACGATGCTTCACCCACTCCCTCAGCGCGCCCACGGTTGTAAACACCGCCGCTGGCCCTTCGGCGCGGAGCTTGTCCGGCTGGGTAGTGGAGGCCCAGGCTGCGCCCAGGGCCAGCACGCCCGCATCTCGGCAGGCACGCACGTCGTAGGGCGTGTCGCTGAGCGGCCCGCCCCATGGCTTTTGTTGGGCGACCCGTTTCGGTTGCCACCCCCGTAGGCCGCTGATATACTGTTCCGTATGTCAACGGCCCAGGCAACCGCATACGAGGCCGTCATCGGCCTGGAGGTGCACGCCCAGCTCCTGACGCGGAGCAAGATGTTCTGCGCCTGCCGCGCCGACTACCAGAGCGCGCCCCCCAACACTCGCGTCTGCCCCGTCTGCCTGGGCATGCCGGGCGTGCTGCCCGTCATCAACCGCCAGGCCATCGAGTTCTGCGTCATGACGGGCCTGGCCCTCAACTGCGCCATCGCCCGCCAGACCAGGTTCGATAGGAAGAACTACCCCTACCCGGACCTGATGAAGGGCTACCAGATATCGCAGTACGACAACCCCATCGCCCTCAAAGGCTGGCTTGAAATCGAAGTGGACGGCCAGCGCCGCCGCGCCGGCATAACCCGCGTGCACCAGGAAGAGGACGTGGCCAAGCTGACCCACGTGCGAGACGGCTCCGGCGCCGCCTACAGCCTGGTGGACGTGAACCGCGCCGGCGTCCCACTCATGGAGATTGTGGGCGAGCCAGACCTCCGCTCCCCGGAGGAGGCGCGCCAGTACCTCATCGCCCTGCGAAGCATCCTCCAGTACCTGGGTGTCTCCACCGGCAACATGGAGGAGGGCTCGTTCCGCTGCGACGCCAACGTCAGCGTCCGGCCCGTCGGCGACACCGAGCTTCCCCATGCCAAGGTGGAAGTGAAGAACATGAACTCCTTCCGCGCCGTCTATCTGGCCCTCCAGTTCGAGGTGGAGCGCCAGGTGCGGC
>JAUYDU010000163.1 GCA_030691665.1 Chloroflexota bacterium | reverse complement strand
CACCCTGGAGCGCTCACAGGAGCAACTGGCGGAGATGAAGCGCCGCGCCGGCTTCTTTGCAGGAGAGGGAGGATAGTTATGGGCGACCTGTGGTATCTAGCTTTGGCCTACAGCGTCATCTGGCTGGGGCTTATCGCCTATCTCGTTCGCTTGTCCCGTCACGCCCAGAACCTGCGCCAGGAGCTGCAAGTCTTGCGCGATGAGCTGAGGAGCGACCCGAAGCAGCGGCCCGCCTTTTGGGATGAAGGAGAATCGGAGAGCGAGGCGGAAGGCGAGGAGCCTTCGCTGGAGGAAGGACTGGCGGCTCGTCAGGGTCGTCCGGCGCCAGGTGAAGTTTGAGCGATGTCTAGCCAGAGCAGCGACGCAGGTCTGACAGAAGAGCGACCGCCCGCCCAGGAGCAAGCGGAGGGCCGGCTCGGCCGCAGCTTGGGCTTCGGTTTCGTCGCCCTGGTTGCAGTGGCTCTCATAGCCCTCCTCGGATACGGCTTTGTAGACAAAGGGGGATCGACAGGCGCGTTGGCTCTTAACCGGCCAGCCCCTGATTTCACCCTGGAGCTGTTCGACGGCCAGACCTTCACCCTGTCGGAGATGCGAGGGCGGCCGGTGGTGCTCAACTTCTGGGCCTCCTGGTGTCCGTCCTGCCGGGAGGAGGCGCCAGTGCTGGAGGAGGGCTGGCGCAAGTTTAAGGACCGGGGCGTGGTCTTTCTGGGCGTTAACGTGATGGACAGCGAGAAGGATGCCCTGGAGTTCATGGATGAATTCGATGTCACCTACGCCAACGGTCAGGACCCTGGCGACAAGATCTACGCCGAGTACGGGGCGACCGGAGTGCCCGAGACCTTCTTTATCAATAGCCAGGGCATCATCACACGCAAGTTCATAGGGCCGCTGAAGGAGAATCAGCTCGCGGCTCTGACGGAGGAGCTCCTGCCGTGAGCGTTGTGGTGGCTGAGCCGAGCTGGGGCCTGGCGTTTGCCGCTGGCGTGGTCTCTTTCCTCTCCCCCTGCGTGGCGCCCTTGGCCCCCGGCTACCTTGCCTACATGGCGGGCGCCTCTCCTCTGGGAGAAGGCCACACTGGCCGGGGGATGGCGGCTCGCGTTCTGGCCACCTCTCTGCTATTCATGCTGGGCTTCACCCTCATCTTCGTGATGCTGGGCACATCCGTATCCTTTGTGGCGAGCTTCCTGGAGGAGCACCGCCGTACCCTGTACCAGGTAGCTGGGGGGGCGATGATCGGCATGGGCTTGCTGATCAGCGGGATCGTTCGCTTCCCCTTGTTCTACCAAGAGCGGCGCATCCACGTCTCGGAGCGCGCCCTGGGGCCTGCTGCCCCGGTCCTGCTGGGTATGGCTTTCGCCATGGCCTGGACGCCCTGTATCAGCCCTATCCTGGCCTCCATCCTCTTCTACGCCGGCGCCACCGAGACCGGCGGTCGCGGCGGCCTTCTCCTCTTCGTCTACTCGCTGGGTTTCGGCCTGCCGTTCATCCTGGCCGGCCTGGGCTTTGCTTCGGCTCTACGCTTTGCTTCTTGGGCGAGAAGGCACTACGCAGTCATCAGCGCCGTCAGTGGCGTCCTGGTGGCGGCGATGGGGGTCTTCTTGCTGACCGACCGCTGGTCCTATGTGACTCTGTGGATGCAGAAGATGTACTATACCGCCTTCTGATGAGGAATAGTGAGCGGGGAGGATAGAGAGTGCGCGTTGCTCTTATCGGGATAAGCCACAAGACGGTGCCGGTATCGCTGCGCGAGCGCTTCGCTTTCAGCTCTGAGGAGTTGCCGCGGGCCCTAGCTCGTCTGCGGCGAGCGGTGGGAAACGGGGTCGTGCTTTCCACCTGCAACCGCACCGAACTCTACTATGTGACCAAGTCAGGCCAGGCGAAATACGACCAGGCTGCTGGCCTACTCGCCGCCATGAGCAGAGTGCCCAGCGATGAGCTTGCTGGCCGCTGCTACTTCCTCCTGCACGAAGATGCCATCCGTCACCTGCACCGGGTGGCGGCGGGCCTGGAATCGATGGCTGTTGGCGAGACGGAGATCCTGGGCCAGGTGCGCACGGCCTTTGTGGCAGCCTGCGAGGCCGGCTGCGCCAACCCTCTCCTCACCCGCCTGTTCCATGCGGCTATTCGCGCTGGCCGCCGGGCACGCGCCGAAACCTTCATCGGCCGCTATGCAGCATCCGTAAGCTCGACGGCGGTGACCCTGGCCAAGGCGATTCTGGGTGACCTGAGCGACCGCACTGTTCTGGTGGTGGGTGCTGGCGAGGCGGGAAAGCTCACGGCCCACAGCCTCAGCAAGGCTGGCGCCTGCCGCATGCTGGTCGCCAACCGCACCTACGGGCGAGCGGCCCAGCAGGCGGCCCTTCTCGGAGGCAGGGCGGTGCCCTTCGCCTGGCTACCGCAGGCGCTCGAGGAATCGGACATTGTCATCAGTTGCAGCGGCGCCCCCTCGTTTGTTATTCGAGAGGAGATGGTCGCCGCCGCCATGGCCCGGCGCGACGGTCGCCCCCTCGTTCTCATCGATATCGCTGTGCCGCGTGACATCGACCCGGCTGTGAAAGACTTCCTGGGGGTTCACCTGTACGACATCGATGACTTGCAAGCAGTCTCCACGGCCAACCTGAGGAAGCGGCGAAAGGAGCTATCGAAAGTAGAGGCCATAGTGGACGAGGAGGTATCGCGCTTCCTCGCTTGGTGGCACTCCCTCAAGGTGATCCCCACCATCACTGCCCTCCGCGGCCAGGTGGAGGGCATGCGCCAGAGAGAGCTGGCTAAGACGTTCGCCCGCCTGCCTCACCTGGCGGAGAAGGATAGGGAGAGCATCGAGGCCCTCACTGGCGCCATCGTCAAGAAGGTCCTTCACGAGCCCCTGGTGCACCTTCGGGATAGGGGTGAGAACGAGGGCTACCTGGAAGTGGTGCGCGACCTGTTCGGCTTGGATGAGGGGAGGGCGGACCTGGCGGCCGCCAGCTAGCGAGAGACATGAAGACGAGGTTTTTCGATCTGCCGCTGAGGTTTCAGATAGCGATACCCTTTTCCATCCTCATCATCGGGGTTATCGTCCTTGCCTTCGGCTTCGGTTTGCCCCTGGCCAGAGAATCGACGCAGCAAGAAGTCGATCTCAAGCTGGAAAACGCCAGGTCCTTGTTTTTGATATCGATGCGCCACGAAGAGGACCAGTTGCGCCATGCTGCGGCCTTGCTGGGTGACGACGAAGAGATCGCTAGGGTCGTGGCGGCGGGCGACCGGCGGGGACTGGAGAGCTCGCTGGCCGGCTTCCCGTCCCGCGCAGGCGTTGACGCCCTTCAGGTCTTTGACCAGAGTGGTGCAGTTCTCTTCGACACGGGCGGCTTCGGCCCTCTGGAAGCGTCGGCCCTGGCTGGCCTGAGCGAGCAGGCCTCCACGAGGGGTAGCGCCACCGGCCTCGTATCCACCACCGCCGGCCCTGTGCTGGTCGCCGTAACTTCCGTCCGCTCGTCCGCTGGCCCTCAGGGCACCATCGTCGTAGGCCAATCTCTCAGCCGCCAGCTACAAGAGATGCGCCAGGCGATCGGAGGAGAGCTGTCTATATACCAGAATGGCCAGCTACTGGCGAGTACCTTCCCCCTTGAGCACGGCCAGCCCCCTCAGGAGGTGAGGGCCACCTCCCTACCCATGACCGATTCCCCTGAGGTCGGGGAGAAGGGCCTGGTTGTGGGGGGACATGCCTACACCGCTGCTTACGGCAGTCTGGCGCTGGGGGGAGAGCCGGCGGCGTCCTTCGCCGTTTTCCTGCCCAAGTCGGGCGTCTGGTCCGTCGATACGCTGGTGGCAGTGGGGGTGACAACTGCCCTGGTCGCTTCCCTGGGGCTGCTGGTCCTCGGCTTCCTGACAGCACGGCACATTGCTGCCAGGCTGGAGCGGGTGGTGGCCGTTATCGAGAAGGTGGGCGGGGGCGACCTGTCTCAGCGGGTGGATATCGATTCCAGCGATGAAATTGGCCGGCTGGGCCAGGTGGTGAACCTCATGACCAGCAAACTGCAAGAGGTGGAAAACAGCAAGGCCGAGTTCCTGGCGATGGCCTCTCACGAGCTGCGCACGCCTCTGGCTCTGATGAAAAGTTCTACCGAGCTTCTCCTCGATGGCGGCAATGGGCGCGCCAGACCAGCTCGGCGAGAGTTGCTCCAGATCGTGGCGGGTAATATCGAGCGGATGAATCGGCGCGTCAACGACCTGCTGGACCTCGCTCGTCTGGAGGCTGGCCACCTGGCCCTGGACGTCCAGCCCACTGACCTGCGCGGCCTGGTGAAGGAGGTGGCGGAGAGCGCCAGAAGCATGATGACGGAGAAGGAGCAGGCCCTGTCTCTGGTCCTCCCGCGACGCCTCGCCCCAGTGGACGTCGACCCCGATCGCATCCAGCAGGTGTTGCTGAACCTGCTCAGCAATGCCTCTCGGCATACTCTCGCCAAGAGCCAGATCGTCGTGCAGGTGGCAGAGAATAAGGACTTGGTGACGGTGGAGGTTCGGGACAACGGTCCAGGGATCCCCCGCGAGCAGTTGGGCCGCCTTTTCGACCGCTCTCGCCGGTCACCCAGCAAGAACGGGGCTGGCCTCGGCCTTCTCATCGCCCAGCGCCTGGTGCATCTGCACGGAGGGGAGATCTGGGCGGAGAGCTCGCCGGGCCAGGGGAGCGCATTCACTTTTGCGGTTCCTCGGAAAGGGAAGAAGGGGGTGGAGGGGTCATGAAGATACTGCTGGTGGACGATGAGAAGGAGTTTGTCACGGTGCTGACGGTGGCATTTCAGGTCTACCGCCCCGGCTACATCCTGGCAGCCGCCCATACCGGCGCCGAGGCGCTGGCCATGCTGGAGGACAACGGGCCGGACTTGGTGCTCCTCGACGTCATGCTGCCGGACCTCGACGGCTTCGAGATTTGCCAGCGCATTCGCGCCAAGAGCGAAGTGCCGATCATCCTCCTCACGGCGCGAGGCCAAAAGGAGGACGTGATCAAGGGGCTGGAGCTGGGGGCCGACGACTACATCACCAAGCCGTTTAGCCATCAGGAGCTGATGGCCCGAATCGACTCCCTGTTTCGGCGAGCGAAGGCCTCGCTGCCCAACGGACAGGCCGGCATCTTCCGCAGCGGTGAGCTGGTCGTGGACTTCGCCCAGCGCCGGGCGACGGTTCGGGGCAGGCCGGTGGAGCTAACCCCCAAGGAGTACGAGCTCCTCGAGCTTCTGGCCAGGAACGCCGGCCAGGTGCTCAGCCACGGCACGCTCCTCGCCAGGATATGGGGCGCGCACTATCGGGACGAGCCCCAGTATCTCAAGACCTACATCTATCGCCTGAGGAGGAAGATCGAGGAGAGCCCTCACCGGCCCCGCTACATCGTCAGCCACTACGGAACGGGGTACCGGCTG
>JAUYDU010000138.1 GCA_030691665.1 Chloroflexota bacterium | reverse complement strand
GGGGGCCTCTCGGCCCCCTCTGCACCCTCCCGTTTCCCCAGCCTGTCAGGAGACGGGAGCGAGCGGCCTCCCGACGGCCCGGGCCACTTCCCCCACCCGATCCATGAGCTGGCGGAAGTTATCGAAGGTGAGGGACTGGGCACCATCGGAGAGGGCGTGGTCGGGGTTGGGGTGGACCTCTACCATGAGGCCGTCGGCGCCAGCGGCCACCGAGGCCATGGCCATGGGCTCGACCAGGTACCAGCGGCCGGTGGCGTGGCTGGGGTCGCCGATGATGGGCAGGTGGCTGAGGCGCTTGGCCAGGGGGATGACGCTCAGGTCCATGGTGAAGCGGGTGTCGGTCTCGAAGGTGCGGATGCCCCGCTCACAGAGGATCACCTGATCGTTGCCCTCGGCCAGGATGTACTCAGCGGCCAGGAGCCACTCCTGCAAGGGGGCCCACATGCCTCGTTTGAGCATCACCGGCTTGCCGCAACGGCCGACCTCGTCCAGGAGGCTGAAGTTCTGCATGTTGCGGCTGCCGATCTGGAGGATGTCGGCGTAGCGGGTCACCAGCTCCACATCGCGGGGGTCCATGACCTCGCTGATGATGGGCAGGCCGGTCTCGTCCCTGGCAGCGGCCAGGATCTGGAGGCCCTTCTCGCCCAGGCCGCGGAAGGCGTAGGGGTTGGTGCGGGGCTTGAAGGCGCCGCCCCGCAGGATGTGGGCGCCGGCCTCCTTGACGAGACGGGCCGTGGCCATGACCTGCTCCTCGGTGTCCACGGAGCACTGGCCAGCCATCATCACCGTGTTGCCGCCACCGATGGCGACGCCGCCCACCCTAACGACGGTATCGTCGGGCTTGAACTCGCGGCTGGCCAGCTTGTAGGGGCGGCTGACGCGCACCACATCGGCCACGCCGGGCAGCACCGCCAACTCGTCGGCCAGCTCGGGGTAGACCTGACCTACTACCCCGACGACTGTCCTCTCCTCACCACGGGAGAGGCTACCTTTGAAACCGAGCTCTTTCAAGCGTTTCAAAACCCCATCGATCTCTGTCTCCGTTGAGCCTACTCTCATCACTACTATCATCGAATTTGCCTCCCTAGGGCTGGCTGTGAGGCTCGAACTGGAAGTCCGGCCGCAGGACCTTGGCCCCCCGCAGGTAGACGTGGACGATCTGGTCGGCCCGCTTGTCGGTGTTGACGTGGAGGAGGATGCGCAAGCACATCGGCAGGCTACCAACGACCGTCATCTCGTGTCCACAAAGGAGGGCCACATCGTTCCAGCCCAGGCTACGAGCGGCCAGGGCGGGGAACTCGGCATTGAGGTCGGGCGTGGTGGTGAAGAAGGCGCTAGCTACGTCTTCTGCCCTGATGTCGTTGGTCTCCACCATCGCCGCCAGTAGCTCGGCGGTGGCGTCCAGGATGGCCTGGCGAGTGTTGGCTTCCACCGTCGTGGCGCCCCGGATGCCCCGACACAGCATGCCGCAGGATCTCCCTCCCTCTCCCAGCGGGCGAGCCTACCAGAGGGCGGGCCTGCCTACCGGCAGGCAGGCTAGACTGGGGCGAACACCCCGGCCTGAGGAGCACCAGCCATTCTAGACTGTGGCCCCCCGTCGGCCAGTGACCACCTCCACATACTCCCTCACCCTTTCTTCCCGCTCCTCGGCGGGTGTACGGTCGATAAGGTCGATGATGGCACTACCAATTACAGCGGCCTGGGCCCCCAGGCGGGCCAGCGTCTCGACCTGCTGCGGCCTGGAGATGCCGAAGCCCACGGCCAGGGGCAGCGGCGTGTGGCGTCGCACCCGCGCCAGGAACTTCGCCAGCCCCGGCGGTAGCTGCCCCCGGGCGCCGGTGACACCCGTCAGACTGACGCAGTAGATGAAGCCACTCGCCTGAGCCGCCACCAGGGCGATGCGCTCATCGCTGCTGGTGGGTGCCAGGAGATAGATTAGATCGAGCCCGCGGCCAGCGCAGGCGGTTTGCACCCCGGCGGCCTCCTCGGGTGGCAAGTCCACCGTGATGAAGCCGTCGGCCCCGGCGGCGGCAGCGTCGCGGGCGAAGTCTTCTATCCCGTACGCCAGTATGGAGTTGTAGTATCCCATAAGCAATAGGGGTATGGCAAGCCCCCCCGTGCGTAGTTGCTGGACTACATCCAAACAGACGGCCGGCGTCACCCCCTGCTGGAGGGCGTGGTGGCTGGCCCGCTGGATGGTGGCGCCGTCGGCCAGGGGGTCACTGAAGGGCACGCCCAGCTCCACCATATCGGCGCCGCCAGCGGCCAGGGCGGGCACCAGGCGCAGGGTGGCGGCCACGTCCGGGTAGCCGACGGTGAGGTAGGCGATAAGGCCCAGCCGCCGCTGCTGGCGCAGGTGGGCCATCGTCTGGGCGATGCGGCTCACGAGCCCCCTCCCGTAGCCACCGCCAACAGGAAGCTGATGGAGTTGAAGGCGAAGTGGGCCACGATGCTCGTCCAGAGGGAACCTGAGAAGACGTAGGCCCAGACGAAAAGCATACCGATAACGGTGAAGGGGATGATGCTGCCCAGATCGAAGTGGAGGGAGGCGAAGAGCAGGCTGCTGACGAGGGCTGCCCACAGAGTACCCCAGCGGGATCGCAGGCCCGGAAAGAGGAAGCCGCGGAAGAAGGTCTCCTCAGCGATGGGCGCTGCGACGATGGCGAGGACGCCGACCAGGGGAAGCAGCGCCCAGTTGTCGAAGGCGTCCTCTAGGGTGCTTTGGGGCACCAACTTCCCCAGCCCGGCTAGCTCCACGATGGTGAAATAGACGCCGAGGGCGACGTAGGCCGCCAGGACCACCGCCAACGGCACCCACCAGCCTCCTCGAACAGGAGGGCGAAAGCCCAGGGCCCGCCAGCCGCAGGAGTATCTCCTGACGCCAAACCAGCCAGCCGCCGCCACGAAGGCTACGTCTACCACCAGGGCAGCTGTCAAGAGCCCCGCCATCTCCACGTCGCTGCCGGTATCCCCGAGGAAGGCCAAGACGCTCCCCAACACGATAAGCGTGAAGACGCTCGCGGCCAACACCGAGGCGGCGGCCAGTCCGAGGTCACGCAGGCGCCAGGGCACCTGCCTACCGGACTCCGATGGCCATCGGGGCGGCTGCATACTCTCGGTCCATGGGTCTGGCTGGGGGAACGTCTCCTGCTCCATGTTCGTTCGGCGAGCCTTCGACCACGAATAGGATGATTCTATTAATAGCATGGGGCTGGACTTGGGGCAAACGGAAGGGGCGCGGCGTGGCAGCGGATGGCGAAGGGAACGCGTAGAGGAAGGCTTCAGCCTTCCATGGTGTATTTGGAGGCCTAATGGTCGTTAACTATTTAGTGGCTCTCTGCGGGTTAAAACCCGCAGCTTCGATCAAAGCTGCGGACCTGCCTACCGGCAGGCAGGTTTCAATCCGCAGGGGAATTTATTTTCTTGATGACCATAAGGCCTCCGCTACAACCTTTATCCGCTGCGCCGTCTGCTGACAGGAAAGAGGGGGATGTCGTAGACTCGGGGCGGCATGAGCGACGTGGCGAAGGAGTGGGACGAGCGCTACCGGCAGGGGCTGGCGAGGCCCGAGGAGCCAGCGGCTCTTCTGGTGGAGAACCGCTCGCTCC
>JAUYDU010000097.1 GCA_030691665.1 Chloroflexota bacterium | reverse complement strand
GTCGTCGTACTGGAGCACCTTGCTGAACACCACCGAATGCATGCTGTACACGGGGCCAAACTGGGTCTGGTGGGGGTCAAAACTGTCGGGGGGCAAGGCATCGTAGCCATACCAGCGGATGATGCCACCCCTGCTCCCCTCCTTGACGGGATCCAGCTTATCCCTCTCCCTATAGGGGGTGACGTCGGCCGCCCGTTCGCCCGGCCGCTGCTGCGGGCCGGGCGTCGCTCCCGGCGTACCTGGTGTCCCCACCGGTCCCTCCTCCCCGCCCTGGCACCCCACCAGGGAGGCTGCGGTCAGGCCGGCCCCTACGCCCATCGCTCCCACCAGGAGCCGCCGCCGGGACAGGCGCCTCTTGGCCAGACGCTTCCAGTAGTTGGACTCCTCCGTCATCAGATGCCCCCCTTTCTCAGCCTCCTGCCTGAAGGCGAGGATAGAGGCTGTTGAAACGACCGCTGCTCGCGCCCTTCGACAGTCCGCCGCCGGCGGAGGTCCCCGGTGCCCACATACCTCCGCTCGTGGTGAGCCTGTCGAACCACGACCGGAACAAGAGGATTTTTTCAACCGCCTCGGTAATACTACCTCATTACACGCGAAGCCTCGGGTCGAGGATATCGCGCAAGGCGTCGCCGGCCAGGTTGAAGCCCAGGACGGCCAGGGTGATCGCCATGCCGCTGAATAACGCCTGCCAGGGCGACACCAGAAGGAACTGCCGCCCCTCGGCGAGCATCTGCCCCCAGGACACCCCCGGCGGGGCCAGCAACAGGAAGGATAGGCTGGCCTCGGCCAGGATGACCACGCCGATGCCGATGCTGAACACGATGATGATGGGCGCCATGATGTTAGGGAGGATGTGGCGAGCCATGATACGGGGCGCCGAGGCGCCGATCACCCGCGCCGCCTCCACGTAGGGCATCTCCCGGACCTGAAGGATAACGCTGCGCACAATGCGCGACACGCTGGGCACGGCGATAATGCCCAGAGCGATGATCAGGTTGCGAATGTTGGCTTCGGTCATGGTCACCATCAAGATGAGGAAGAGCAGAGGAGGGAAGGCCTGGAAGGCGTCCATGAAGCGCTGGATGATGAGGTCAGCGTTGCCGCGGGCGTAGGCCGAGATGAGGGCGATGAAAACGCCGATGACCGTCCCCATGGTCAGGGAAAGCAGGCCTACCTCCAGGCTGCGCTGGGACCCCCAAACGATGCGGGCGTAGTTGTCGTGGCCCTGAAAATCGGTCCCAAACCAGGCCGCACCGGTGGGAGGGCCGTTCTGCACTATGGAGCAGTACCCCCGACTGCAGTCCTCGACTATAGTCTCCGAGTCGTAGCGGGCCACGACGGGCGCCCCCAGGGCGGCCACCACCAGCAGGACGATGATGACGGCGCTGAGGGTGCCCAGGGGCTTACGCACCGCCAGCCTGCCGGCCGTTCGCCACCAGGGACGGCGCGGCGCCAGGAACTCCCGCTCCAGCACCAGCACCCCTGTCGTCATCGCCCCCGATCCCTGCACCAGCGAACGCCCTCCTCAGCTATCGATAGCGAATGCGGGGGTCGAGCCAGCCGTAGGCCACGTCTACCACCAGGTTGGTAAACACCAGGGCCACCGCGATAACCAGCACTATCCCTTGAGCCACCGGGAAGTCGTTGTTCTTGACGGCCATGACGGAGAATAGGCCGATGCCGGGAATGGAAAACATCGATTCCAGTATTACCTCACCGCTGAACACAGTCCCCACCATCAGGGCGGCGAAAGTGAAGACGGGGATCATGGCGTTCTTGAGGACGTGGCGCAGGATCACCGTCTGCTCGCGCAGCCCCTTGGCCCAGGCTGTGCGCACGAAGTCCTGGCGTAGCACCTCCAGCATCTGGGAGCGCAGCAGGCGCATCATGCCTGCCCCCAGTCCCAGTCCTCCGGCGACAGCAGGTATGGCGAGCATCTTCAGGTTCTCCACCGGGTCCTCGAAGAAGTCGCGCCAGGCTGTGGTAGTAAGCGGTGGCGACCAGCCCAAGCCTTTGAAAACGATAATCAGAATGATGACTGCCAGATAGAAAACGGGAATGGCCAGCCAGAGGATGGCAAAGAGGCGCAGGACGTAGTCCAGCCCGGTGTCCTGGCGGATGGCCGAGATGATGCCGATGGGCATGGCCAGCGTCAACGCCACCACCAACTGAAGGAGAGCCAGCTCGATACTGGGGGCCAGCCTGTCCTTCAACTCCAGGAGCACCGGCCGCCCGGTTAGAATCGAGTCGCCCAGGTCGCCACGGAGGAGGCCGCCGACATAGCGGACGTATTGTTCCGGCAGGGGTTTGTCGAGGCCCAGCTCGTGGCGCACCTGCTCGCATTGCACGGGATCGCCTTTACAGATTCGGTTTACGGCAAAGTCAGCAAAGCGGGGCGTGTGGGTAGCCAGGAACACCAGGGTGACCACCAGGAGCACAACGGGGACAGCGAGGAGAATGCGCTGTATTACGTAGGCCGTCATAACCGTCTACACCGCCACGAGTCGGACGTTCCTCCTGTGATCATAGGTTATCTGCTTATGTCAAGGTCTGGCCAGGCCGGGCGTCTTTACATGGCGCGCGCTATCACGGTACATCAATGTATAGACCCTATATAGACCCTTCGGGACGATTCGTCAAGATATGTCGCCTAATCATATGGCGGTTTTCCCCGGGGCCAGGCGGTCTCCACC
>JAUYDU010000045.1 GCA_030691665.1 Chloroflexota bacterium | reverse complement strand
GAAGTAGGCACAGCTACAGCGAAGAGGCTGGGGGAGGGCTGAGTCCTGGCAGGCCCGGGGCTCAGCCCGCCTTAGGCGGGCTGACGACGATCGGGGGGCAGCTCTGTTCGGAAGAGTACGCACGAGGCGAGCGAAGGCTGGGATAGCGGCGATCTTCGTCTTCTCCATCGCCGCAGCTCTGCTCGGCGGCATCCTCTATATGCGCGGGGGAGAGTCGGAAGCGCCGCCCTCTCTTAGCTTTACTGCCCGCGTCTCCCCGGACAGGCTGGTCGAGCCGGAGGCGACAGCGACGCCAGCGCCCACCGTTCGAGTGAGCGCCAGTCCAGCGCCGACCGTCCAGGCGCCCGCTACGCCAGCACCGTCTCCGCCGGAGGCGGATGCGCCTTCGGCGCAAGCGCCTGCTGCTCTGGAGATGCCGGAATCAGAGCCGCCGCCCCCTCAAGAGATCCCGACGCCCGAGATTCCCGATCTCACGGCCGCTGCCACCATCGCGCCTGCGAGCGATGTTCCCGTGGAGCCGCCCGTGGAATCCATCCCTCCACTCGAGGCGGCCCCGTCGATAGGAGAGGGCCTGGACCTGGAGTTCGCCCGCCGGCTGGTCGAGCTCACGAATGAGGCGAGGGCAGCCAGCGGCCTATCGCCTCTGACGGAACAGCCATCTCCGACCAGCGCCGCCCAGAAATACGCCGAGCTGCACGCCCTGCTCAGCCCCAACGCCCTCAACCACTGGCTCAACGGCTCCAGCGTCCAGAGCAGGATCGAAGCGGAGGGCTACACGAGCTGGACAATCTGGTCGGAGAACCTGATGTGGGGCACGGTTGATCCCCCCTACTCCGCCGAGCAGGTGATGCAGATGTGGCTAGGTAGCGAGGCCCACCGCAACAACATCCTGAATCCGGCCTTCCAGGAGATCGGCGTGGGCTGCTACATTGGAATGGCAGACGGACTGGTGCGAATCTGCGTTCAGGATTTCGGCGCCAGGGGGTAAACCCAAGGCCTGCCCTGAGCCTGGTCGAAGGGGAAAGACGACATGCTGGAGCTGACGTTCCTAGGCTCGGCCAACGCCTTCACTCCTGGCGGCCGGTACTGGAGCTCGTTTCTGGTCAACGGCCGCTACCTGGTGGAGGCTCCTCCCACCCTCCTGCCCCACCTGAAGCGCCTGGGCATCCCCCTGGCGGATATCCACGCTGTGTTCATCAGCCACTTCCACGGCGACCACTTCCTGGGGCTGCCCTTCCTTTTCCTGGAATACCTCTACCTGACGCCGCGGCGGGAGGACCTGCACATCGTTGGCCCGCCCGGCGTGCGGGAGGTGATGGAGGGGCTGGCCGAGATGGCCTTCCCCAACCTGAGCCGTGCCGACGCTGGCTACCAGCGCCGCTACCTGGAAGCGGAGCCGGGCCAGGAACAGGGATTTGACGACGTCCGGTTCCAGGCCATCACCATGAGCCACGCCAGCGAGAAGCTGACCTCCCTCGGCTACAGGCTGCACATTGGGGAGAGGGTGGTCGCCTTCTCCGGCGACAGCGAGCTGTGCGAGCAGGTGTTCGCCCTTGGCAAGGATGCCGACGTGCTGGTGCTCGACTGTAGCTATAGTGAAGGCACTGGGGCTGAGCACATGAGCCTGGCCGACGCGCTGGAAGTGAGGAAGCGGCTGCCGCCGTCCACTACCATCGTCCTCACCCACCTGGAGGCTGAGCCAGACGTCAGCGGTCTGGACGGGGTGTTGGTGGCGCAGGACTTCGCCACCTTTCGCTTCCCCTAGAGCCGCTCCCACCAGCGAAAGGGGCGCAGCATGCTGCGCCCCTACTTCCCGGCCTGAGCCGACCGGCTGGGCTAGCCCTGCCCCTTCCTGTAGGCCTCCAGAGCCTCCTCCAGGGTGTTCCAGGCGAGGGTGGCGCACTTGACCCGCACGGGGAACTTGCGCACGCCCTGAAGGGCCTCCAGGTCGCCCAGGGCCTCCGCGTCCACCTCGTCGGCGCCGTACATCACGTCTTTGAAGGCCTCGAACAGGGCCTCGGCCTCCTCCAGGCTGAGGCCCTTGATGGCCGCGGTCATCATGGAAGCGGACGCTTGGCTTATGGAGCAACCCGTGCCCTGAAAGCGCACGTCGACGATCTGGCCGTCGCGAATCTCGAGGCCCAGCTCCACCTCGTCGCCGCAGAGGGGGTTATCGCCCTCGCCGGTAACGGTGGGCTGAGCCAGGGAGCCGCGATTGCGGGGGCTACGATAGTGGTCGAGGATGATCTCGCGATAGAGCTCATCCAGCTCGACGTCTCTATCTAGAGGCATCGCCGAAGAAGGCTCTCACTTTCTCAACACCCTCGATGAGGGCATCCGCCTCCTCGGGGGTATTGTAGATGTAGAAGCTGGCGCGGACGGTGCCGGTCACGCCCAGGCGGCGCATGAGGGGCTGAGCGCAGTGGTGGCCGGCCCTGATGGCTAGTCCCTCCCGGTCCAGGATCGTGCCCACATCGTGGGGGTGGATGTCCGGATAGTTGAAGGATATCACACCGCCGCGCTGAGAGGCATCCTTGGGGCCGTAAACGATAATGTCCTCCAACTGGCGGAGGCGACGGAGGGTGTAGGCGGTCAGCGCCTCCTCGTGGGCACGAACGTTCTCCATGCCCAGGGCGGAAAGATAGTCCAGGGCGGCACCGAAGGCGATGACGTCGGCGATGTTGGGGGTGCCCGCTTCGAACTTCCAGGGCACGTCGTTCCAGGTGGCCCCATCCAGACGGACGCGCCGGATCATCTCGCCGCCGGTGAGGAAGGGCTCCATCGCCTCCAGCAGCTCGTAGCGGCCGTAGAGAACGCCCACCCCTGTGGGGCCCAGCATCTTGTGGCCGGAGAAGGCCAGGAAGTCGCAATCGAGGGCCTGGACATCCACCGGCATGTGGGGAACGCTCTGGGCGCCGTCGACCACCACCAGGGCGCCCTTACGATGGGCCGCCGCCACGATCTCCCTCACCGGGTTGATGGTGCCCAGGGCATTGGAGACGTGGGTCACGCCCACCAGTTTGGTCTTCTCGCCGATGATCTCATCGAGGCCATCCAGGGCCAGCGTGCCCTCATCGGTGACGCCGATATACCTGACGACGGCCCCCACCTCCTGGGCCAGGCGCTGCCAGGGGACGAGGTTGCTGTGATGCTCCATCTCCGTGAGGAGTATCTCGTCCCCGGGCCCCAGGTTGTGACGGCCCCAGGCGTAGGCCACCAGGTTCAGGGCCTCGGTGGCGTTGCGGGTGAAGACGATGGTCTCCGGTCGGGGGGCGTTGATGAACTGAGCGACCTTGGCCCGCGTCTCTTCGTAGGCGGCGGTGGCTTCCTCGCCGAGGGTGTGGATGGCCCGGTGGATGTTGGCGTTGTGGTGCTGGTAGAAGTGGACCAGGGCCTCGATGACGGCCTGGGGCTTCTGGGTGGTGGCGGCGTTGTCCAGGTAGACCAGGGGCTTCCCGTGGACCTGGCGGCTGAGGATGGGGAAGTCCTGGCGGAGGGCCTGGACGTCGAACATACTCCTCACCTTCAACGGCTTCATGGCAGTGCTACCCTAATCTGCGTGCCCTCGACCTTCAGCGCATAGGTGCCCAGAGGCTTGACGGCCGGCAGGGCCAGTACCTTGCCCGTCCTGACGTTGAAGCGGGCGCCGTGACGGGGGCACTCGATGACGTCGCCCGTCAGCTCTCCCTGGTCGAGGGGGCCGTCGTCGTGGGTGCAGAGGTCATCGATGGCGTAGAACTCCCCGTCCACGTTGCACAGGGCGATGCGCTTGCCGTCCACCTCCACCACCTTCACCCTGCCCGCCGGGATGTCGCTGGTTTCCGCCGCCTTGACGAAGTCGGTCATAACGTCGCAGGTCTCCTGGAGGCACGGCTGGGGCCGTGCCCTACGCTGGGGGCATGGCTGGGGCCATGCCCTACGCCACGGCTAGGCGAGAACCAGTTTCTCATCGACGGCTCGCCGCAACCGCTCCTGAACGGCCGGCAAGGGGATCGCTTCCAGCACGGGCTCGAAGAAGCCGTCCACGACGAGCTTCTCAGCGTCCTGGCGGCTAAGGCCACGGCTCATCAGATAGAAGAGCTGATTCTCATCGATCTGGCCGATAGCGGCCGCGTGGCTGCAACGCCTGATGTCGCTGGCCTCGATCTCCAAGGGCAGGATGGGATGGGCCTTGGCCCCCGGGCTGAGGATGAGGTTGCGCACCGTCTGGCCAGCGTCGGTGCCGCGGGCATCTCGGTGAACCTTCACGGTGCCCAGGTGCACCGACATAGCGTGGTCCTTCACCGCTACCTTGAACAAGAGCTCGCTGGAGGCCTGAGGGGCGATGTGCTCCTGCAACGTCTGGTAGTCGAAGTGCTGGTCGCCATCGCCGAACACTACACCGAGCATTTTGGCACTGGCCCCGGGGCCTTCCAGCACGCTCTCCAAAAAGGACTTGGTGAGCCCGCCCCCTAAGCCGATGGTCAGTGAATCCAGCCTGCTGTCCCTGCCCAGGAGATGACGCTGGACGCTCAGATTGTACACCCGGCGCCCTAGCTGCTGCACCGAGATATGGTAGAGCTGCGCCCCGTCCTCCAGATAGACCTCGGTGGCGCCGCAGTGGAGGGCTTGGCCGTCCAGCTCCGGCGAGGACTGCTCGCTGATCAGGGTGAGCTTGCTCCCCGCTTCCATCACGACGAGGGTGTGGGGGAAGACAGCCAGCCCCGGCGTGGCCAGCCAGTGGACCGTCCGCAGGGGCAGGGCCACCTCTACCCCCTGGGGCACGTAGACCAGGCTGCCGCCGCTCCACAGGGCAGCGTGGAGGGCGGCGAACTTGCCGTGCTGGGGACGCAGGCAGCGAGTCATGAAGTAGCGCTCGAGCAGTTCCGGTCGCTCCTGGGCCGCCCGCTCCAAGCTGGAGAAGACGACCCCCTGCTGGCTCGCGTCGCCAGCAAGGGACGCATGGACGACGCGAGAGTCGTACTGTACGAGCAGGCCACCGTCCGCTTGACCCTTGTCCTGCAGAAAGGCGCGCAGCTCCCGGGGGAGATGGGCCACGCTTTCCACCGGCGGCGAGGCCACATCGGCGAAGGGCAGAAGCTCGTCGAGGGCGAGGGCGCTGATGTCGGTGCGGCGCCAGGCCTCGTCCTGGAGGGTGGGCATAGGCGTCGCCTGGTAGACCTGCCAGGCCTCCAGCCGCCGCCGGCGCAGCCAGGGCGGCTCCCCCTGAAGGGAGGAAAGCTCCTCCACCGCCCGGCGGGAGAACCCTTTCGCCGTCTGTCTTGTGATAGAGGTCAACGAGTGTTTTCCTGTCGCTCAAGAGCGAGCATCGTGCCGGCCCTCCTTGGGGCGAAGACGCCTGTCCTGAGCGCGGCGAAGGGATGCCCGCTCTGCGCGTCTCGTCGTTGGGCTTACCGCGGTCGGAAAGCCACCCCAAGCCTAGCCAACAGCCCCCTCCATCTGGAGCTGGATCAGGCGGTTCATCTCCACGGCGTATTCCATAGGCAGCTCTTTGACGATGGGCTCGATGAAGCCGCTGACGATCATGGTGGCCGCCTCGGCTTCGCTGAGGCCGCGGCTCATCAAGTAGAAGATCTGCTCGTCGGCAATCTTGCTGACGGTGGCCTCGTGGGAGATGCTCACCTGCTCCTCCTCGATCTCCATGTAGGGGTAGGTGTCGGAGCGGGACTCCTCGTCCAGGATGAGGGCGTCGCAGCGGACGTTGGACTTCACGCCCACAGAGCCCGGATACACCTTCACCAGACCGCGATAGCTGGTGCGGCCGCCGTCTTTGCTGACGGACTTGGAGGTGATGACCGACGACGTGTAGGGGGCAGCGTGAACCATCTTGGCACCGGCGTCCTGGTGCTGCCCCTGGCCGGCGAAGGCTACCGAGAGGACCTCACCGTGAGCGCCGGGCCCCATCAGGTAGACGCTGGGGTACTTCATGGTCAGCTTGCTGCCGAGGTTGCCGTCCACCCACTCCATGATGGCGCCTTCGTAGGCCACGGCTCGCTTGGTCACCAGGTTGTAGACGTTGTAGGACCAGTTCTGGATGGTGGTGTAGCGCACGCGGGCGCCCGGCTTGACGATGATCTCCACCACCGCCGAGTGGAGGGAGTCGGTGGTGTAGATGGGGGCGGTGCACCCTTCCACGTAGTGCACATAGCTGCCGGGCTCGGCGATGATGAGGGTGCGCTCGAACTGGCCCATCTTCTCGGCGTTGATCCGGAAGTAGGCCTGGAGGGGCATCTCGACGTGCACCCCTTCAGGCACGTAGATGAAGCTGCCGCCGCTCCACACCGCCGAGTTGAGGGCGGCGAACTTGTTGTCGGCTGGCGGTATTACAGTCCCGAAGTACTCCTTGAACAGCTCGGGGTACTCGCGCAGAGCGGAATCGGGGTCCAGGAAGACAACTCCCTGTTTGGCCAGGTCCTCGCGGATGTTGTGGTAGACCACCTCTGAGTCGTACTGAGCGCCCACGCCGGCCAGGAACTCCCGCTCCGCCTGGGGGATGCCCAGCTTATCGAAGGTGCGCTTGATGTACTCGGGGACGTCATCCCAGTTGCGAACCTGGGCATCGGTGGGCTTGACGTAGTAGTAGATCTGGTCGAAATCGATCTCCGACAGGTCGCCGCCCCAAGTGGGCATGGGCTTCTGGCGGAAGATGTCCAGGGCCCGCAGGCGGAAGTCGCGCATCCAGGCGGGCTCCCCCTTCAGCCAGGAGATCTCGTTGACCACCTCCTCCGACAAGCCGGGGCGGGCCCGAAACAGGGGCTTCTCTGTATCGTGGAAGCCGAACTTGGTGGCGTAGTCGGTCTGGGGAATGTCTAGAACCTTCTTGGCCATCTTGTCTCCAAGTCTAGGCTGCTTCCTGGGCAATCCAATCGTATCCCTTCGCTTCTAGCTCTTGAGCCAGCTCCTTGCCGCCGGAGCGGACAATGCGCCCGTCGAAGAGAACGTGGACGAAGTGGGGTTCGATGTAGTTCAGTATGCGCTGGTAGTGGGTGATGAGCAACATCCCCATGTGGGGTCCCACCAGCTTGTTGATGCCGCTGGCCACTATGCGCAGAGCGTCGATGTCCAGGCCTGAGTCGGTCTCGTCGAGGATGGCCATCTCCGGCTCCAGCATGGCTAGCTGAAGGATCTCGTTCCGCTTCTTCTCGCCGCCGGAGAAGCCTTCGTTGACATAGCGCTCGGAGAAGGCGCGGTCCATCTCCAGGATGGCCATCTTGTCGAAGAGGCGCTTGCGGAACTCAGTGACCGAGGGCTCGTCGCCTTTGGTGGCCTTCACCGCCATGCGCAGGAAGTGACGCACCCTCACGCCGGGGATCTCCAGGGGGTACTGGAAGGCCAGGAACATCCCCCGGCGAGCGCGCTCATCCGCCGGCAGGGAGAGGATGTCCTCCCCCTTGAGGAGCACGCGCCCCTGAGTTACCTGGAAGCGGGGGTCGCCCATAAGGGTGTTGGCCAGGGTGCTCTTGCCGGAGCCATTGGGGCCCATGAGGGCGTGCACCTCGCCCCGATTGACCCTGAGGTTGACCCCTTTCAGGATCTCCTTACCTTCGACACTCACATGGAGGTCTTCGATGGCGAATAGTGGTTCAGTCATGGCGGCTGATATTGCAATATTTTACTGTGTAAAGCTCCATCCGCCGTCATTCTACCACAGGCGTCGGATTGTTTCAACGGCTGCGCCGAACATTTGCGGAAAATGTT
>JAUYDU010000554.1 GCA_030691665.1 Chloroflexota bacterium | reverse complement strand
GCACACGTCTGCTCTGATTCACAGTCGCTTTCCCAGATGTTGACGTGCCTACCAAAGAGGTAGGCATCCCCCAGCTTCACCTGCTGCGTCTCCCCCGTCTCTTCCCACAGCACGCCACCAGCTTCGTACTGCTTCGGCTTGCCCGTGGTGTCCGTGACGATGATGCTCACGACTGCACCTCCTGCTCCTCGTGCGCCGCCTCGAACACGTTCAGCGCCGCCACCTTCTCGGCCAGCCCCGCGTTGGCCCACGACATGCCACCAAGTGGGAAGGCCCCATTCGCCTTGTCGTTGCACCACGCCTTCAACTCGTCGGCGGTGAGGCCGTGTGCTCCCGCTAGGGCCACGGCTCGCTGGCTCATGGCCTTCTCCGGCGTCAGCGCTGTGCCCTGCGCCACTGGCGGCTTCGGCGCTGGCGCTGCGGGCTTAGCGGGCGGTTGCCGTATCTCGCCTGTCTCCGTGTCCACTTCCACAATGGTAGCATCCTTGATAGTATCCACTTCCGATTCATCCAGCCAGCCCAGGCCAGAGATGGATAGGGTAACACGGCGCTTGGCCTTGGTTTCGGCCTTCATAAAGGCGTTCGCCAAAAACTCTCCGCCAAGCCCTTTGATAGTCACGACGCCTGTGGACTCGTCGGTCCGCCCTTCCTTCGTGGTGGCCTTTGCCGTGACGACATAGACATCGCCGATGGTCTCCTTGCTTGGTAGGGAGACAGAGATGGCATCACGCCGCCGCAACTGCTCGGTACAATCCTTGGCGGCGTAGAGCGTGAGCTTGTTGTTGAGCACGATGTACTGAAACGGCCTCGTGTAGGGATTGAGGCCCAAAGATTCGCATACCTTGAAGTAGTACGTTACCCTCTCCTTGGGTGTCAGTTCCTTCAAGTCGCCCTGAATCACCACCTTCTCCATCAGGGCTGCGTTTGCTTCCCGTGTCGCCAAGTCCTGTGTCATGCTGTCTGCCTCCTCTTCGCTTCCTGCTTATCATCCCGCGCCATCTGGTTCTCACCGATACGGCGCTCGGCTTCATCCTCCGATATGCCCCACGCCTGGGCCCAGCGTGCCACTGCACCGTAGTAGCCCATCAGGTTGTAGTTGACATCTCCACAACGCGGGCAGCGGCCCCTGCCAATGCAGCCCTCCATGTAGCAATAGGCGTCGGGCCGTAACCCGTCAGGATACACGGGCGCTCACACTTGCGGCGTCCTGCTCTTCCGCCCGTATCCAGCACGCCGCCACGTCGTCGCACTGTAGCACCTGGACCGTGCCCGCGCCGCCCTGGTACTTGACCACGGGCCGGAGCGCCACGTCCCGGGCGATCCGCCCACACAGGGCGCACTGCTGATAGCCCAGCGGGGCGCATATCCAGGCCGCGTCTCGGAGTGTTGTCATGGCTATCCTCTCCCGCAGAGTGTTAATGTTGCATTTGCGACTATTGCCCTATCGTCTATCTCCGAAGTCCTGAAGAGATAAATCCTCCGCCCGCCAGTCGGGTCGCATACTAGACCCGGTAGCAGGTCGGCGCCGCGTTTGTCCTTATGGCGGTTTGGTCTAGGGCTTGGGTGTCCAGTGGAGGGTAGCTGCGTGGCCCGCCGCCTCGCCCGTTCCGCCCCCGCGCGTTCTTTGTCACGTCGGAGCCGCACCCTGGTACGCGCATCGCGCCGATGTTGTCGCTCTCGCCGATTGTCGGCAGACCGCTTGGTGGCAGTGTTCACGGCATCGCCTCCGCCTTCTCGTTCTGGTACGCCTCGATGTCGTCGGGCATATCGTCCCGCAGGTCGTCGGCGCAGGAGCCGCAGATGCCACCGACATGCATTCGATGGTCTAAAGGCTGGCCACAGCGTTCACAGGCCTCATCGGCGGGCATGATAGTTTTCATGGCTACTTGCCCCCGTCCGTGGCCTCCAGCGCCTTGCCCAGGTCGGTAGCGATGGTGGCCTTGGGCACTTTGGCGATGGTCACGAAATCCAGTGGCGGTTGAGCAGCCTTGGCGATAGCCTCAAATGCCTTCGTGTCCAGCACTAGGGCCATCTCGTGGAAGGTGGCCCACGTAAACGCCTTCCCTTTGTCGTAGTCAATCTCCGTGAAGTCCTTGACCTCCACGCCGGGCGCGGGTTTGCGCGCCCCCATCAGAACATAGGCACCCATCGCTGCGTCTCGGAGCGCCGTCTCCGCCCGTGCAAGTTCGGTGGTGCGGTCCAAAAGTCCAATGAGTAGGTCGGCGTTCTCTGCATCGAACGCAGCCCGCTTCGCCTTCAGGCTGGCCTTGATGCTCTCCAGCCCCGTGCGGAGTCCATGCACTAGCACTACCTGGTCACGTAGGCTAACCTCTGCCATCTCTATTCCTCCTAAACCCCGTTCCATACAGTTCATCCACCATTGTTTGCGTGGCGGGAGCCTTCCCCGCCTTGTACGCCAGCGCCGCCAGCCACTTGCGGGCGTGCTCTAGGCGGTCGGCCTCTGGCATCTGGGTCCAGCAGCCACGCGCCCCGTTGCTGGCGCTGAAGCAGGCTACGCGACACGCCTCTACCTGCGCTGGCGTGGGGGTCATGGCTTCACCTCCCTATGAACCATTTGCCAACCAGCGCAACTTTTGTCTCCGCAGTCACACGGTTTGCCCCACAGTCCAGAAAGATGCAGCAACTCCACTGTGAGGTGTGAGTTCGCGGCATACCATCGCTCAAACTCCTCCACCGTGCCAAACGTCATTTTGTTGCTCACGGCTTCGCCCCCGTCCTGACCGTCAGCGCCCGGAAGCACGCGGCGCAGAGGGGACCGTTGGGCGTGATGATGGTGGCGGGCTTGCAGCACTCCAAGTATTTAACCTTCGCGAACGAGCACAAAATTACGGGCTTGCTGGCCTCTGGCCCGTGCGCCTTGGGGCCGGTTGACGTGGAGTTAGTCATGGCTTCTCCACCTCCACGAGGATGGCTTGGAGGGCCTTCTGGCCTTGCTCCCATTGGTCGGGCGAAGGGCCGCAGTACCCCGCGAATCGGAAAGGTTCCTGCAAGAGTGACAGCACCGCCGCGTTCTCGCACACCATCCGCCCGATGCGCTCGTGCTTGCGGCGGAGGGCATACGCAACAGAGTATGGCTTTGCGGGGTCGTGCTGGCCGCAGTACGTCCGGCCTTCAAGGGCGTAGTTCGTGCATTTCGCCCCACGGTTGCCCC
>JAUYDU010000365.1 GCA_030691665.1 Chloroflexota bacterium | reverse complement strand
TGAACACCCGCACCCCGTCGCCGTCCTCGATCGCCCGCCCGCGGGCGTCCTCCGGGCTCAGCAGCACTGACGGGCGCCCCTGGTGCGTCTCCAGCATCCGCCGGTTCACCACATTGGTGGAGTGGATCGTCCAGCGCGAGTGGCCGCTGGTGAGGGTGAGCGGGTAGTCGCCGCCCTGCCGGGGGTTCTCCTTGTGCACTGGTAGCTGTTCGCCCGCCTCCAGGAACCAGTCGTGGTCGATGTAGAACTGCGCCCGCCGAGTCAAGGTCGGGTAGGGCACCTTCTTCTCCGTGTGCCAGCGGAAGGGGTTGTGGGTGCTGTCCGGCAGCAGGTCGGACGCCTGGGCCACGGCGAACGGCACCACCCCCCAGTTGATGAAGCGCACGCACCCCTTCTCCCGCAGGGTATCGAGGGTGGTCCCCTGGGGGAGGTTGCCGATGGCAGCGGTATCGCGAACCCACTCCTCGGCTAGCTGCTCGGGGCTGTTGATGGCGCCGCTCAGGGTGTAGGAGTTGAGCATGTTGTCCAGGCGATGGCTGCCGCCGCGGCCGTCTCGATACTCGACGAAGTCCCTGGCCTTGGCTCGCTCCTCGATCTTCTCGGCCAGGAGGCGGAAGATCTCCCATTCCGACTTCGTCTCCCCCGGCGGGATGGCGGCGGCGTCGGAAAAGGTCAGGTTGAGGATGTGGGGAGTGGGGATGTGAAAGGTTATCTTCTCGTAGCTGAGGGCCACTGGCAAGAAGACATCCGAATACATAGCAGTGGTCTGCATCCGCCAGTCCACCGCCACGATCATCTTCAGCTTGGGCCAGAGATTCTCCAGCAGTAGCTTCTGGCCACCGCGCATGCGGCGCAGAAGGTTCCCCCCGATCTCGAACAGCACCCGCGGCGGCAGCTCCGGCCCCGGCCGGTTCAGGCCCCGCCACCAGCCCTTCCCCAGGGCCTCGTCCATCCGCTGGTCGAAGGTCTGAGCCATCGCCGGGTCGCTCCAGGAGGGCGTGTTCCAGCGGTCGCGATATCCGCAGTGGTAGTACCACAAGAAGGTAGGCGGCACCGTGACACCCATCGGAGCGGCCGTTCGCATCAGTTCGAAGGCAGCCATCTCATCGGTCATCGTCGGATCCTGAGCCTTCATCGCCTGGACCATCATGTTGCGCATGTTGACGACGTTGGCCGCCTCCTCGGGCCCGGCCTTGGTCTTCATCGAGAACAGGTAGGCCCCGTCGAACATCCCCACCGCCCAACTGCGCGTTCCGGTTCCCTTCTTGCCCCAGTTTCCGGTCAGCGCCAAAAGGAGGCACATCGACCGCTCCATCAGGTCGCCGTGGTAGTACTTGCCGGCATTGAAGCCGAGGAGGATGTTCGTCCGCTTGCCGGCCACCTTCCGAGCCAGCAGCCGGATCAAGTCGGGGTGGGTGCCGCAGATCTGCGATGCCTTCTCCGGCTCGTACTCCCCTAGCTGGTCCCTCAGGAGCTGGAAGACGGGGGCTACCTCCACCCTGGCCCCGCCGGCCAGAGCGACCTCGAAGCGCCCCTCCAGCGCGGGCTCCAGGCCGTCCAGAGCCAGCGTCGCCCGCGGTGCTTCCGCCACCTGGCCGGCCTTGGCGTCGAAGAAGTAGAACTGGTCGTCCCGGCCCTCGCCCTTCACCTCGGTCTGGCGCAGGAAGCGGCGGGTGTCCGTCCGCACCAGCAAGGGGAGGTCGGTCTGCTCCCGCACGAACTGGGCGTCGTACAGGCCCTCGTCGATGATCACCCGGCACATGGCCAGGGCCAGGGCGGCGTCGCTGCCGGGCTCGACGGGCACGTAGTAGTCGGCGTGAACGGCCGACGGGCTGCAATCGGGGGCGATGGTCACCACCTCGCCGCCGTTGTAGCGGGACTCCAGCACGAAGTGGTACCAGGGGATGGCGGTGTAGACGGGGTTGCGGTGCCACACAAGGGTGAGCTCGGCGTGGAACCAGTCGTCGATGCTGCTGGCTGAGTTCACCTTGCCGTAGGTCATGTACAGGCCGGGGTTGAAGTCGTTGATGTCGGCGTTGACGTCGGTGACCGTGCCCCCTAGACCCTCGATGATGCGGCCGAAGAGCATGCCGGCCATCAAGCCGCCCTCGTTGGGCGTGCTGACCTGGAGGATCGACTCCGGTCCGACCTCCTGGATGGCGTCCAGGGCAGCGTCGGCGATGGCGGTCAGCGCCTCGTCCCAGGAGACGCGTTTCCACTTGCCCTCACCCCGCTCGCCGGCCCGCCTCAGGGGGTAGAGGACTCGCTCCGGGCTGCGCAGCAGCTCGCTCCAGGCGGCGCCCTTCTGGCAGCCCATCGGATTCATGTCGGGAACGCCCGTCTCGATGGTCTGATGGATGCCCGCCTGCTCCTCGCGCAGGGCCACGCCATCGCGCAGGTAGACGCGATACAGGCAGTTGCCGGGGTAGCAGTTGATGCAGTGGCTGCCCCAGGCCACCTTGTCCCAAGTCCACTCCTGCCGATAGACGTCCTGCCAGCTCTGGTATCCGGCGGCGCCGGGATTGTTGGGCTGCTGGACTAGCCTGCCTAGCGAGGGCTCTTTCATGGCGACCTCCTGGCCTCGACCTTAGCGCTTGCTTAATTAGGTGTCATGGCCCGTCGCCACCAAAATCATCGCTGGACAGGCACCAAATCCCAGACTAGAATGTTCGGTGACCGCGTGCCCGAAAAAAATCGTAGCTGCAGACCTTTTCCGCCGAAGGCGGATGCGCCTCTGGCGCAAGGTCTGCCCCCGGTCCTTCCGCGAGTGAGCAGGGCTGAAGCCCTGCAGCTACGACAGCTGGTAGAAAGGAGCTCCCATGGCCGAGTACACCGACATCAGCTTTCCGCCCGGATTCCTCTGGGGCTGCGCCACCTCCTCCCATCAGGTGGAGGGCAACTGCACCAACAACGACTGGTGGGCCTGGGAGCGGGAGGGCGGCCACATCCGCGAGGGCGGCGTCTCCGGCCTCGCCTGCGACCACTACAACCGCTTCGACGAGGACTTCGCCCTGTCCCAGGAGCTGGGCCACAACGCCCACCGCATCTCCATCGAGTGGAGCCGCATCGAGCCCCAGGAGGGGCGCTGGGACATGGCCGAGGTCGACCACTACCGGCGAGTCCTGGAGTCGATGCACCGCCACGGCCTCACCCCCTTCGTCACCCTCCACCACTTCACCAACCCCCTCTGGTTTCGCGACCGCGGCGGCTGGCTGAACCCCCAGGCGCCCGACCTAATCGCTCGCTACGCCGGCTTCATGGCCAGGGAGTTGGGCGATGCGGTTCCCTTCTGGCTCACCATCAATGAGCCCATGGTCACGGTGACCGCTGGCTACCTGCTGGGCATGTTCCCGCCCTGCGTGCGAGACATGGCCCAGGCGCTGCTCGTCGGCAAGCATCTCCTTCTGGCCCACGGCCGCATGTACCAGGCGATCAAAGAGGCGACCAGCCATCGGCCGCTGGTGGGGCCGGTGCTGAACATGTCCGACATCCAGCCCCAAGACCCCGACTCGGAAGGTGACCGCCAGGCCGCCCAGACGGTGGATACCCTCCTGAACGAGTACTTCCTGGTTGGCCTCAGCTTGGGTGTCATTCCTCCGCCCGCCGGCGGGGGCGAGGAGGTGGCGGGCCTCAAGGGGGCGTGGGACTTCATCGGCCTCAACTACTACAGCCGCGAGCTCATCTCCCAGCAGATGCTCGAGCTGATTTCCGACGGGACGCTGGCGCCAGCGGGGTTCGTTCGCCACACGCCTCCCGGCGCCGAGCTCAGCCTCATGGGCTGGGAAGTTTACCCCGTAGGGTTCTACAAGTTGATCAAGCGCCTGTCCGCCTACCGCGTCCCCATCTACGTCACCGAGAACGGTACCTCGGTGGTGGACGACCGCCAGCGCATCAGCTACATCCTGCGCCACCTGCGGCAGGTGCACCGCGCCATCGGCGAGGGCGTGGATGTGCGCGCCTACCTCCACTGGTCCCTCACCGATAACTTCGAGTGGGCGGAAGGCTGGCAGCAGTGGTTCGGCCTGGTGGCCCTGGAGCCCGGCACCCTGAATCGCAAGCCCCGGCCCGCCGCCTACGTCTTCCGCGACATCGCCCGCGCCAACGCCATCACGGCAGAGCAGTTCCGGGCCTACCTGGGCTAGCGCTTCTTGGGCCTGCCCTGAGCCTGTCGAGGGGGGATGTGCCTCTCCGGCGGCCCCACGTACTTCGCTCCCAGGGCGTCGGGGATGACCCGCAGGGGCACCCCCTCCCGGATCTCCTCCACGACGTGGGCGACGATGGCATAGCCGTAGCCCATCGCCGCTAGCGCCTCGATCTCGATCGGGTCGAAGCCCAGCTCGCAGTACACGGCGGCCACCATCCCCGCCAGGTTTATTGGCAGCTCCTTGCCCGTGCGCCTGGCCACCTCGGCGTGGATCGCCTCGAACAGTTGGCCCTTGTCTCCCCAGCCGCCCAGCTCTTTCACCTTGCGCCGCAGCAGCTCGGCCCGCGGCTCCATCGTCTTGTGGATGGGATGGCCGAAGCCCGGCACGAGCCTCTTCTCCCCCAGATACTTGTCAACGATGCGGGCCGCCGTCTCTTCCGGCGAGAGCTTCTCCCGCTGCATCAAGTCGTAGGCCTCGTAGATCATCTCCGCCGCCGGCCGGGGCGAGCCCGTCACGGAGCCGTGGGCGAGGATGCCGGCGGCCAGGCCGGGGATCGGCGACTCGGGGTGGGCGGAGGCCACGTAGCGAGCCGCACAGACGGCCGAGCTGATGAACTGCTGGTCCATGGCGCTGCGCAGGAGCAGGTCCCAGATCGCGGCCTGCTTTTGGCTGGGCAGCTCACCCCGCAGCAGCAGCCAGCTCGCCTCCACGAAGGACAGGTTCTCGACGATCTCCTCCAGGGGGTAGCCGCGCACCCAGATCTTTCCCTCGGCAACGCGGCTGATCTTGGTGCTCCAGTAGTCGCCCCACTCGCCGCTGCGCATGTAGTCGCCGATGCTGCGGCGCCGCTCCCCGCAGGCGTCTGCCTCTGCTTTGGGCTCTTCGCTCATGCTCCGCTTCCGCCCTCCTCGCTGACGCCACGCTAGCGGATGCCCGCCTGCCGCGCCCAAACATCCACCAAGCGTCGGAACGTCTTGACGTCTTCCTCTGTCCCCCACACGTTGGGTCGGTCGATCACCAGCTCTGCCTCAGCCAGGAGGGTGGCGCCCGCCCAGGCCATGAGCGGGCGATAATCGGGCATGGGGCCAGCCACCTCCTCGTAGCCGGAGCGCCACGCCCGCAGGATCAGCTTTCGGGCCAGGTTCAGCACCGGGCGCAGCGGCCCCGGCGGCACCGGCGCCGCCAGCAGGGTGATGGCCGTGCGGGCCAGATCGGCGCGGCGGTCACCGGCGGCGGCGCCTGTCCAGTCGATGATCCCGGTGACGGTGGCGCCGTCGCTGATGAGGTTGAGGGGGTGGAAGTCCAGGTGGATGAGGGATGCTGTGGAGAGCTCTAGAGACAGCGCGTGGGCTGCCAGATCGGCATATTCGTCCGTGAGCCGTGATACCCACTCAGCCGGTGCCGTGGCAATGAACTCGGCGGGAGGCGTCACCGCGTGTACCTGCGCCTGCGCTCGCCCAAACAGGCGGCCCAGACGCCACACTGCCCACGGCTTCTTCTCGATGATGGACAGGAGGGCGATACCCGGGCACCAGCCCAGCACCATGGCTGGCAGGCCCTCGAACTCGCCCACCGTCTCCACGCGCGGGGCCGGCAGCCCGGCCCTGGCGCACGTCTCCAAGGCGATGCGCTCCCGCCAGGCGATGCCGCGCAGACGCGGCAGGTGGTACACCCGCAGCGAGTGTTCCCGGCCGTCCGGCGTGTCGAAGCGCCACAGAAGGGTGTCCCAGCCGCCGCTCACCCGCTGTGGCTCCGAGGTCTCGGCATAGCCGAGCGCCGCCA
>JAUYDU010000310.1 GCA_030691665.1 Chloroflexota bacterium | reverse complement strand
GTCAGGTGGACGTCCCGTTGCTCACGACGATGCACGGCCAGATGACCCCCGCGTCCTCCTTCGTCTGGCAGCACTACCAGGGCCACTACAACACCATCAGCGGGAACCAGTACCGGACCTTCCCCCCCTTGCCCAGGGCCTACTACGGCGGCGGCGTCTACAACGCCATCGACTTCAAGCTCTACCCCTTCTCGCCCGACAAGGATGACTATCTCCTGTGCCTGGGCCGCCTGTCCTCGGAGAAGGGCACCCATCTGGCCATCCAGGTGGCTAAGCGGCTGGGGAAGCGCCTGATCATCGCCGGCAAGGTCGACCGCGTGGACGCCGACTACTTCCGCTCGCAGGTGGAGCCGGAGATCGACGGTACCCTAATCCAGTTCTGCGGCGAGACCGACGAAGCCCTCAAGCGCCAGCTCTACGCCCGCGCCCGCTGTCTGTTGGTGCCCATCTGCTGGGACGAGCCCTTCGGCCTGGTGATGCCCGAGGCGATGGCCTGCGGCACGCCCGTCGTCGCCTTCGCTCGCGGCGCCGCGCCGGAGATCGTGGTGGACGGCGAGACCGGCTTCCTCGTGGACGACGTCGATTCGATGGCCCAGGCCGTCACCAGGCTCGATTCCATCGACCCCCGCCGCTGCCGCCAGCACGTCGAGCGCTGCTTCGACGCGCCGGTGATGGTGGCGGCCTACCTCCGCCTGTACGAGGCCATCCTCGCCTCGACATCACCCCAAACCCAAGACGTAGCTGCAGGGCTTTAGCCCTGCCCAATAGCCGTAGCTCGAGGGCTTTTCCGCCGAAGGCGGATGCGCCTCCGGCGCAAGCCCTGCCAGCCGTGGCCGCGGGGCTGAACATCCCCGAGGCCAGCGTGGTCGTCTTCCTGGACTACGACTGGGTGCCGTCGGTGATGGCCCAGGCCTTCTCGCGGGTCCGCCTGAGGCGGAGGAGCGGGACGTGCACGTTCACTTCCTGACCTGCCGGGGGACGATCGAGGAGTACATGGAGCTGCTGTGCGACTGCAAGCGGAAGGCCCCGCCAGAGGCGGGCAGGCCATCGCCGAGGGGCTGGCCCGCCTGAGGCGGGACGACTTCCGGCTGGAGGACCTGCCCGACATCAAGGCCTACGCCGAGGCCCTGGTCACCAGCTCGGAGGTGCTGGAGAAGTTCACCCGCCGTCGCTTCGTCGCCGGCTACGAGCGAGAGGAGGGCCAGGGCGAGTAGCTCTGGCCCTCCTTGACAGACTGGAGCTTCGCTACGGCTGTACCATCTTCGTAAGATTGAGCGGCTCGACAAGCACCTGTTGACCCTGTGGTGAGCTCCCGGTGGTGAATATCTTGTTCCAGAACTCGTAATTCGGCTTGCCGCCGAATACCGTAAGGGAAAGTTGCCGATTGACCCAAAGCGGTAGCGACGCCAGGTTGCGAACGTAGTTCTCTACGTTCGCCCAAAAAGAGTCAGGGTGCCGCACCTGAAACAGCTTCGTCTGGGTGAAGGGCACGCCCTGGAAGGCGTAGAACGTCGTCACGATTTGACTAATGTACGAGAGCCAGTTGTACATGATCTCTTCCTTGGCCATCCGGTAGGCCCGAAGGTGAGGCTCGGGGATGTCCTCCCCTTCTTGTATCTTATTTTCAATGCGATAGGTGCCGCGCTCTAGCTCGAACCGGCCCTCGAAGACGATCTCCGAAATGAGGCTCATCAACCGTACGATCTGGTCCTTTTCCAGCTCGCGCGGATTCGTCCCCACATCGAGGCCGTAGTCAAGGGGCGTGTCTAGCAAGTCCGGACTGATGAAGAAGGAGTAGAAGGTCTTGTCAACGCTGCTGTAGGAGATCGGCTTCACGTTCTTGCGTCCACCCAGGTCGATGTACTGCCGCAAGCGGTTCTCGGGGTGGTGTGTGATACCGTCGCGAACGTTGTCCAGTATGTATCGCTTCATCTCGGCGGCTTCGCCGCTGAAGAACTTTACGAGGTCGCGCTCGGAGAATCTGAAATCGTCAGGAGAGCGGCCGGTCTCTCGCTGGAAGCGCTCAACGCGGTCCCTGTAGAGCGCGCTCCCGAGATGGCGCTGCACAGACTTGTCGAAAGCCACCTGTCTGAGCTTACCCCCGGCGTTCGTGTTCGCCTGAAGCAGAACATCGATGTCAGGGTCTACGAATATTCGCACTGGGAGCCACGCCACGTCGAGGAGGATTTGTGCGACTGCCTTGTGCTGGCCATCGAAGATACGGACGACGCCGGCTTCATTTCCATCCGTCGGCGTCCAGGCCAGCGAAACATGAAGCTGCGGACGCCCCTTAAAGAACTCTTCTACTAGACCTCGCAAACTTGCGCCAATCCCTCGCGGGTTTATCCGCTCGTCGTGGTGCAGATACGAAAGCGGTACAAGCGCAAAGAAATACTGCATGCGACTCAGGGGGTCCACGTACAGTGGCGCCTCATGGACTTGATTTGCCTCAGGCCCTTCCAGATCCGGAAAGCCGTAGCGCACCCGTCTGTTTTCGACGACGAGTCGGATCGAGTGCTGCGCACCGTTTCGGAACGCCAGCACGTCTCCTAGATTCGGGGCGTCCTTGCCCAGATCCCGAGCGGCGCCCTGGATCTTGCCGAACCGAGCCATCACCCGGGCCACGCGCAGATCGGCCGCTTGTTTCGACCGGTTGCAGTTGGCGTGCGCGAGAGCAAAATTCCTGGGGTCGTCCTTACCCTGGTCAGCCAAAGGCTGGATGTGATCGATGTCCAGGTGAGCACGCTGGATCTCATAGTCGATGGGGTCCTCGCAGATGAAACAGACGCCCTGCTGGGTTGCGAGGAGCTTTCTCTCCAGGTCTCCTCGCTCAGCCGCGTTAAGGCTGGACAGGTATCTCGATGCCATCTCTGCTGCCTCCCAAGCAATGCCCGTTCCCAGCGAGGGTGAGCTTCTCTTGGTCAGAATATTAGCACAGTTGCCTGTCCATACGTGCAAAGGAGGTACCGATGCTTACCTTCGACCCCGACGCCCGCCGGGCCCGCATAGGCCGCCCCGGCGAGGCGCCCATCGACGGCCAACTGGTCTGCTACTACCCGTGCCCGCGCTGCTCGAACCCCGCGCGGGCGCTCGTCTACCTGGGCGACGCGGCCCCGGCCCGCGCTTGGCAGAAGTGGCCTGAGTGACCAGGGGCCCTTCGACAGGCTCAGGACGAGCGGCGGCCCTACAGCGCCAGCCGCTCCGGGATGATGCTGTCCAGGCGCTCGCGAATGCCCACCGCCTCCTCGACTATCCGGTCGATAAGCTCCTTCACTGTGGGCACATCGTGGATCAGGCCCATCACCTGGCCCGCGTCGGCGATGCCGCCGTCCAGGTCGCCATCATCGTAGACAACGCTCCGCCGACTGGCGATCACCGGCAGCATCTCCTCCAGGGTCGCTCCTCGCGCCTCCATTTCCAGGATCTTTTCGGCCACCGCGTTCTTAACTATCCGCGATGGGTTGTTGATCGACCGCATGGCGTAGACGGTGTCCATCTCCGAGGCGTTGACCAGGAACTCCTTCCAGGCAGGATGCCCCCGACACTCCCTGGTGGCCATGAAGCGGGTTCCCATGAGCACTGCTTCCGCCCCGAGGGCCAGCGCCGCCACCAGGCCGCGGCCGTCAGCAAAGCCGCCGCCCGCCACCACCGGTATGCTCACTGCGTCGACGGCCGCCGGTATCATCACCAGGGTGGTTACCTCATCCATGCCGGGGTGACCGCCGCACTCGAACCCCACCACACACACAGCGTCGCAGCCAACGCGCTCGGTGGTACGGGCATATCTCACGCCGGGCACCTTGTGCATGATCTTGACGCCGCCGGCATGCAAAGGCGCCACGATCGCCTCCGGGCTGCGGCCGGAGGTCTCCACCACAGGGATCTTCTCCTCGACGGCGATTTGCACCCACTCCTCCACCGGCATCGGGCGAACGGAGGGGAACAGGTTGATGTTCAGGCCGATAGGCCCGTCGGTCATGTCCCGCGCCTTGCGGATCTCCGCCCGCAGGTCCTTCGGGTCGTCGAAGGTGGCCCCCACGATGAACCCCAGGCCGCCGGCATTGGCTACCGCCGCTACCAGCTCCGCTCGACCCAGCCAGTACATGCCGCCGCAGATGATGGGGTGCTTGATACCGAAAAGCTCTGTGATCCTGGTCTCCAACAACGCTCGGCTCCTTTCTCCATGTGTTTGCCGGCCACAGGCCGGGGTCTGCGACTGCCGGCCCGAATCCTCTTCTCTGTCCGTGAACGTATTACTACATAGCGGGTTGTGAGACAAGGGCCGCACCCCCTTATGAACACCCGCGTGATAGCCAAGGCCCCCCGATCCTCATCGGGGGGCCTTGGCGCTTGGGTCGCTCTTTGCTGATCCGGAGCTATCTCTAGGCCGTCTGGGTCACTCTCGGGCTGGCGAGCTTGGCGCTGCGCAGAGACAGCTCCGCTACCTTGGCAAGCTCGTCCACCGTGAGGCCGTCGTCTGGGTAGTAAGCTATACCGGCGCTGAGACTCAGACAGGCCGTGGCCGGGTCGTTAAGCTCTTGGAGCTTGGCAGCGAACACCGTTTCGATGCGCTCGACGGCCGTCTGAGCCCGGCGCAGGTCTGCCTGCATGAGGATCGCAGCGAACTCATCGCCGCTGTAGCGGCAGGCGACGTCGGAGCGCCGCATTTGCGACTGGATGGAATCGCCAGCCAGGCAGAGCACCTTGTCCCCCGCCGGGTGGCCGCGCTCGTCGTTGTAGCTCTTGAAGTTGTCGATGTCGGTGATTACCACAGCAAAGTCATAGCCGTACCGCTTCGAGCGCTCGATCTCTTCACTCAACCGCTGGTGGAAGTAGGCGTGGTTATACAGACCGGTGAGGCCGTCGGTGATCGCTCGCAGTTCTGTCTCCGCCCGTAGTTGGGCATTCTCTAGGGGTGCAGTAACCTGGTTCGCAGCCGCCTGAAGCAGTTCCAGGTCTGCTGACTGGAAACAGGCACCCTCCGAGAAAGTGATGGCGACAAGGCAGCCAAGAGTTCTGCTGTCAACGCCCAGGGGAACGCACATGATGCTCTGGGGCAAGCCTGTCTCTTTCGTTGCCTCTTCGAAAGAGCCTTTGCCCTGGGGGCTCAGGCCTCCCGCTGCCTCGACCTCCTCCGGCGAACTATACACCCGGGCCACGCCTGACTCGAAGACATTGCCCATTAGGCCTTCACCCGGCTTGGCCACTACCTTGGAGACGATCTTGCGCTCCAGCCCCTGGACGGCCCGAACCTGGAGAAGGTTTCTCTTTGGGTTGTAGGCCAGCAGTAGCCCGGCCTCCGCTCGCGGCAGAACCCGCAGGACGCCGTTTAAGGCTCTCTCGGCCGTCTCATCGAAACCGATGGAGGTGGATAGGGTCTTCGAGAGGTCAAGGAACTGGCCAAGCTGTTCGTCGCGGCGCTGCACCTCCTTGATGAGATGCCTGAGTGGCGTGACATCCCGGGCCATCCCTTCGATTGCCATCAGCCGGCCGTCTGCATCGTGCACCGGCACGAACGAGACAACCAGCCATATGGCCCCGCCGTCCTTCCGCATCCACTTCATGGGTAGGGGCCCTTCAGGGAGGTTACCGGAGAGCATCTCTTTCCACAACGTGACAAAAGACTGCCACTGATCGGGATGGACGATGCGGCCGGCGATCTCGGCGCCGGAGCACAGCTCCTCCGGTGCGAAGCCCATTATCCTTTCCCAGGCCGCGTTGGCGTAGGTGACGCCTTTCTGAATGTCCACCCGGAAGACCAGATCGGCGGAAGCTTCGGCGAGCTGGCGGAATCTGGTGTCAGCCTCGGCGGCGCGTATCTCGGTTGTCTGTCTGGCGAGGAGGGCGACGGTCGCCCGGTTGAAGTCTCTGGCTAGGGACTCGAGCTCCGCCGGGCCCGATACCTGGACTGTCTCTTCGAAGCTTCCGCTGGCAATCGATCTCGCGCTCGCCTGAAGGGACGCTAGAGGTCGCAGGACGCTCCGCCGCAGTTTCACCGCCGCTAGCCCGCCCGCCAGAGAGGCGGCTCCCGTCAGCCCTACCAGGGCCCAGAACAGTACATCCATGGTCCTGGTGGTCGAAGGTCGTACCGAATCGAGTTGCTGTTGCTCGTCGGTGATGAGCTGCGCCAGGGCGCTATTCGAGCTATCGATGGCGCTATCGATTTCGGACTGGGCCGTCTTCGCTCTTTCGGGATCTCCAGTCGCAACGAGCAAGAACAGTCCTTCCCCCTGGAGCTCGATCTGCTGGACGTGCTTGGCGAGGTTATCCAGGGCGACTACGTGTCCCCCATCGCCAGCGGCGACCTGCTGCGCTCGGGCGTCGCCGATGTCCTCCTTCACCCTGGCCACGGAGCTCTGGAATGTCGCGGCAAAGTGGTCATCCTGGCTGGCCACGTAGCCCCGCACCGCCTCTGTCTCGAGCGAGAATTCGACCTCGATGTCGTCTAAAGCCATTGCTGTCAGGGCTGCTCTCTCCAGGGCATCGGGCTGGCGGGGGCCACTTTGAATGACAAGGACCGACGCCACAATGGCCCCAACCACGAGCAGCATCAGGGGCGAGAATGCAAGGATGATGCGCCCTCGAAGCGATCGTAAACCAGGCATTCGCCTGCCAACCTTTCCCTAAGCCGGACGGACTAAACGACGCAATCCACCCCCGATCCCTGTCGGGGCACCCCGAGCGTCGCCTAGCGTCGTATCCGCGCCGTTTTACAGGACTCAATGAATTGACGCACTCCGAGGCCCGCTGTTACATCCAGGCCTGCCCTGAGCCTGTCGAACGGGCTGTCACGCTATCCTGGGTGCGATGCGGGTTGGCGGCGTAGAGGCGGTTGCCCCGCAGACCCTACCGGCGTGCCCGGCTTTGTCAAGGGCCGAAAGCCGGTTAGAATGAACTGGTCGGGAAACCGATGCCCGGCGATCAAGGAGGTGGCCAGTGACGGTACAAGAGATCGCGCCGGAGGTCATCCGCTTCGGTGGCTGGTTCAGCGACAACTGGGCGACCGAAACGCCCTATTGCAACACCTATCTCCTGCGCCAGGGAGACGACCTGGTCATCTACGACACGGGAGCCTTTCGGGATATCCGCCAGCGTATGCTGGCATCGATCGCCTCGTATCAACAACGCTGCCGTGGGCTGTACGTAGTGCTGGGGCACGCTCACTACGACCACTGCGGCAACAACGATATCCTCGAGGAGTTGCCTTTCGCCGAGAAGCACCTGCTGGTGGCTGAGCCGGGCATTCCTCGCCTGGATGTCCTGGCTGCCGACAGGGCGGGTGTTTTGGACGAGATGGCATACTACGACGTCTTTGCCCACTTCCCTTTCCGCATCCTGCGGCTGGCCAATCGAATCTCGCCTCGCCTGGCCTTGGCGCTTCGGGGCTGGGCAGTGGCCAGGGCCTGGAAGGGCGTCAAGCCCATGCCTCACCTGGCGGAGCCGCTTCGCCTCGATCAATGCCAGACCTTTGCCTTTGGCGATGTCCAGTTC
>JAUYDU010000539.1 GCA_030691665.1 Chloroflexota bacterium | reverse complement strand
CAGGCCTACGAAGCCTCCCTTCGCCTCCTGGCCTATCGCCCCCGCAGCCAGGCGGAGATCCGCCAGCGGCTGGCCCGTCGCGGCCTGCCGCAGCCCGTTGTCCAGGAGACCATCGCCCGCCTGAACGGTCAGGGCCTCCTGGACGACGCAGTCTTTGCTCGCTTCTGGGTGGAGACGCGCGACCAGAGCAATCCTCGCGGCCACCGCCTCCTCCGGCAGGAGCTGTGGGCCAAGGGGATCGAGCGGGAGATAGCCCGCGAGGCGGTGGCCGCGGTGGCCGAAGAGGACGCTGCCCTGCGCGCCGCCGAGAAGAAGGCCCGCCATCTTCAGGGCCTGGACTACCCAACCTTCCGTCGCCGTCTGGGCAACTTCCTCCTCCGGCGCGGCTTCCCCTACGATACCGTCGGCGCCACTGTCGAGAGGCTCTGGCAGCAGGCCCAAGGCAACCCCAACTGCCTGTAACTGTGATCTCATCATTCATGATCCCCTGCTCTACCTATTGATTTTGTCTATCCCAGGCCTTCTCCGCATAGACCGTCCAGAGCCGTTTTTCCTTGACACTCCAATACGGCCAGACGTATCATGAAGACGGCAGCCCGACTAACCTTGAAGTTTGCCCTGAACTCCAACAGGAAGTGAGGTGAAGATGCCCGAGGCCGTACTACTCGTTATTCCGATCGGCCTCATTGCTCTGGTTGGGGGAGCATTCGGCGGCGCCTGGCTTCAGCAGCGGCTGGAGTATCGCCGCGCCGCCGGTGCCGAGAAGAAAGCCAGCCAGATCGTTGACGAGGCCGAACGACGACAAAAAGAGTTGCTTCTAGAAGCAAAAGAAGAGGCCATTCGCCTGCGCAATCAGGCGGAGGGCGAGCTACGAGGCCTGCGCAGCCAGGCGGAGGGCGAGCTACGAGACCGGCGCAGTGAGGTACAGCGCCTAGAGCGGCGCCTGATCCAGAAGGAAGAGCACCTAGAACGAAAGCTAGAGTCCCTGGAACGCCGCGAGCGCTCCCTATCCAATAAGGAGAGGGAGCTAGACGACATCAAAGCCCGGCTCGAGGGGCTGGAGCAACAGCGCCGCCAGGAGATCGAGCGCGTATCGAATCTCACCACCCAGGAGGCACGGGAGATCCTCCTGGCCCAGATCGAGGAGGAGGTGCGCGACGAGGCCAACCGTCGAACCCGCGAGATCGAGGCCGAGCTGAAGGAAGTAGCCGATGCGCGAGCCCGTGACATCCTGGCTACGGCCATGCAGCGCCTGAGCTCGGAGGTGATCTCCGAGGCCACCGTCTCAGTGGTGCCCCTACCCAGTGACGACATGAAGGGCCGGATCATCGGCCGCGAAGGCCGCAATATCCGCACCCTGGAGCACCTCACAGGCGTGGACGTCATCATCGACGACACCCCCGATGCCGTAACCATCTCCACCTTCGACCCCGTGCGTCGCGAGGTCGCCCGCGTGGCCCTCACGAGGCTGATCAGCGATGGCCGCATCCACCCCGCTCGCATCGAGGACATGGTGGAGAAGGCCAAGAAAGAGGTCGACGCCACCATCAAGGAGGCGGGCGAGCAGGCGGTCGTGGAGGCGGGTTGCCCTGGCCTTCACCCCGAGATCGTGAAGGCGCTGGGACGCCTCAAGTACCGCTACAGCTACGGCCAGAACCAACTGAAGCACGCCGTGGAGACGGCCCACATCGCTGCCATGCTCGCCGAGGAGATCGGCGCCGATGCCAACGTCAGCCGCCGCGGTGGCCTCCTCCACGACCTAGGCAAGGCCATTGACCAGGATGTGGAGGGCACCCACGCCCTCATCGGTGCCGAAATGGCCCGCCGCCACGGCCTCAGCCCGGCGGTGGTCCACTGCATCGAGGCCCATCACGAAGAAGTGGAACTGGCCTCGGTGGAGGCGGTGATCACCATCATCGCCGATGCCATTAGCGGCAGCCGGCCGGGCGCCCGCCGCGAGTCCCTGGAGCTGTACATCAAGCGGCTCCAGGCCCTGGAGGAAGTCGCCAACAGCTTCGGCGGGGTCGATAAGTGCTACGCCATCCAGGCCGGCCGGGAGATCCGCATCATCGTCAAGCCGGAGGAGATCGATGACCTGGGGGCAGTGCGCCTGGCCAAAGACATCAGCAAGAAGATCGAGGAGAAACTGGAGTATCCGGGGCAGATCAAGGTTACCGTGATCCGCGAGAAGCGGGCGGTCGAGTACGCCAAATAGGGGCTAAGGGTCAGGGGGCACAGGGGCACGTCATTGCCTTTCGCCCCTTGACCCTTTACCTTGTCTGGAGATGGGGTTGAAGGTTCTTTTCGTCGGTGATGTAGTGGGCCGGATGGGCCGCAAGACGGTGCAGGCCATCCTGCCTACCCTTATCCGGGAGATAGAGGTGGAGCTGGTGATCGCCAACGGCGAGAACGCCGCCGGCGGCCGTGGCCTCACCCTGACCACCGCCGAGGAGCTGTTCGACGCCGGCGTGAACGTCATCACCTCTGGCAACCACGTCTGGGAGCACCGCGAGATCTACCCCATCCTCGATGGCGAATCCCCCATCTTGCGGCCACTGAACTATCCGCCAGGTGTTCCCGGCCGCGGCCTGCTCGTCCGGGATGGGATCGCCTTCATCAACCTCCTGGGCCGCACTTTCATCGGCGTCGACGCGGACTGCCCCTTTCGCACCGCCGACAGCGCCCTGGAGCGCCTTCAGGATGCCCGGGTGATCATCGTCGATATGCACGCCGAGGCCACCAGCGAGAAGGCGGCCCTGGCCTGGTACCTGGATGGGCGGGTGAGCGCCGTCGTCGGCACCCACACTCACGTCGCCACCGCTGATGCCCGCATCCTCCCTAAGGGCACCGCCTTCGTGACCGATGTGGGGATGGTGGGCCCGCGCGACTCCATCATCGGCATGGAAGCCAGGCCGATCATCGAGCGTTTCCTCACTCAGCTACCCACCCGCTTCTCGCCGGTAGAAAAGGGGCCCGCCATCTTCAACGCCGTCCTCATAGACATCGACCAGGCGACCGGCCACGCCCAGGCCATCGTCCGCATCGACCGCGACCTGCCGGGCGGGTCCGCCAGGTCGGGGCCGAGTGTCGGCCGACCTGTCGGCCCCGACCTTCGGCCCAGGCAGGGATGAGCGAGCATGGGCAGTAAGGCCGACCTCCACACCCACAGCAGCTACTCGGACGGCCGCCTCACCCCCACCCAGCTCATCGAGCGGGCGGTCCGCAACGGCCTGGAGGTGATCGCCCTCACCGACCACGACTGCACCGACGGCATCCCCGAGGCCCAGGAGTCGGCACGGCAGCACCCCCAACTGCTCCTGATCCCCGGCGTTGAGCTGAGCACC
>JAUYDU010000178.1 GCA_030691665.1 Chloroflexota bacterium | reverse complement strand
AAGCCCATGTGGAAGATCGCCGACGTTAGTGGCACAATTATGGCGTTCTTCAGGGCGTGTTTCCATATGAACGCCCAATCCCTTACCCACTTGGCCCGGGCGAACTTGATGTACTCCGAGTCCAGTATCTCCAGCATGGATGAGCGGGTGAGCCTGACAATGGCCGCCATGGGCGGCCAGCCGAGGGTGAGCCATGGGAGTATATAGTACCTTATGTCGAAGTCTACCGGCCTGGTGCCCGCTGGTAACAGATTAAGCCAGACCGCGAATACCAGGATGAGCATGATGCCGACCCAAAAGGAGGGAAGCGCCTGCCCGAAGAGGGCGATACTCCTGGCGATGTAGTCTAGAAGGCTACCCCTTTTCACCGCCGCCAGAACGCCGATGGACACCCCGGCGCTGAGTGCGAATATCCAGCCTCCCAGTGCCAGTTGAAGGGTTGATCCCCATTTGCTGGCCAATATGGACATTACGGGCCTCATATTGCCGAGGGAATAGCCCAACTCCCCCCTCATCATGTTTCGGAGCCAGTGGAAATACTGCACCAAGAACGGTTTGTCGAACCCCATCCTTTTTGACAGCAGGTCCATCTGTTCCTGTGTCATACCAAAGCCGCCACCCTGGGGTATGAAAAGATTTCGCGGGTCGGTGCTGAGATGGCTGAGGCTGAACAGCACCAGCGTCGCCACAATCACAGCCGCTATTGAAAACACCACTCTTCTTATGATGAATCGTTGCAGCATCGTTAACGCTCCGCCAGCAGCAGAATTCTGGCCCGCGGCTTACCTCCAATCAAGGAGCCGACGAGTCACCAGCCGCGGGACCCGCCGGCTCCCTTTCCTCCTTATGGTGGCAGGCTTACCAGCCAACCAGCTTTATGTATTGGGGGTTTGACCCGGCTCTGAACGGGCCGGGCAGGATGATGGTGTGGGGGTTGTCCCAGCTAGCGATCCTGTCTGCTCGAGCGAGCATCACCGTGGGCTGCTGGTAGATGCCAACGTACAGCATCTGATACACCATCCAGTCCCTCACCTGGACGGACCACCTGACGCGGTTATCGTAGCTGGGTTCCTTGCCCATCTTGGCATACATCCTGGCAAGGAATACGCTCTCGAACCCCGCCCCCCACCCCGGACGGGTGAGCGAGCTGTCGGCTGGCGGGTAGGGGAAATCCAGGGGCAAGTTGTTGCTGCCCACATCGCCGTTCTTGATGACGGGCATCCACTGTGTGCGCTTCCTCATCCGAGGGGAGATGACGGCGCCGTACTCCTCTTTGACGATCTCGGTCCGTACGCCGATATCCCGCCATATGCTGCTGGCGAAGTCGGCTGCGGCCCAGCACGACTCGCCGGTCTCACAGGCATAGGCGTTTATGGGCAGGTAGAAGCGCCACCCGTCCTTCCCCCTGGGATAGCCCGCCAGGTCCAGCAGCTTGTCGGCGAATTTGGGGTCGTCGGGTATCTTCCAGGGCCAGGCTTGGTCGGGCAGAGCGCTCTTTACCTTGTACTCTGGAGCGTCTGTCCAACCGTGCTCCTCCACGATCTTCTTCCACTGTGCCTCGGTGACGGTCCTGCCCTCGTTCCCCTTCCACCCGATGAAGCCGGGCGACACATATTCATTGTACAGAGGTAGGAACAGACCCCGTCCCGTCATCGCAGCGAAGCCCTCGCGGTCCAGACCATAGGAGAGGGCCCAGCGGACCAGGCGGGCCTGCTCCATGTCGCTCATCCCCGGCGGGTTGTCAACGTCGGTGTACTGGCAGGGCTTGCCCAGGTCGCACCACGGGTTCCCGATCCAGGGGTAGTCCTTGGCGAGGGCCTCTGACTCCCACGGCTTGAGGGGCTCGCCCGTGCGCCCATGGAACTCCTCCCACAGGTTGCCGCCCATTATGGCGGAGGCGTTGATATACAGGTCACGCTCCGGCGACTTGAAGACGTTGACCAGCCTCACGTTCTTCGGGGCCTTTACGGCGGCATCGACCATGACGGTGAAGTCTGTCAGGATCATATCTACCGTGCCGGTGGTGATCATGGCGACCTGGGAGGCAGGCTCTGGTACCTGTATCTGGCAGTACTCCTTGACTAGCTTCTTGCCCCCGTAGTACCAGTGCTCTGGGACGGCCTCTGCGCAGGCACGCTCAAACGCCGTCCATTCCCTTAGCCGGTAAGGACCGGTGCCAACGCGGTTGTCCCGCAGCCACTCCTTACCCATGGTGTCATAGGCTTTCTTGCTGTCAGGGGTCAGGTTGCCCGCCAGGATACCCCACTCGCTGAATGGGAGCCCGAAATACACCTCCTGGACCATATCCACCTCGAAGGTGTACCTGTCTATCACCCTGGCCCAGCCGAAGATCGACGAGAAGTCGCCGGCATCCGTATGGGTGCTTTCCTTATTGGTGAAGGCGTTAGCCTGGTTCAGCGACCAGACTATGTCCTCCGCCGTGAGCTCGCCGAAGAAATCGATGGGCTTGTCCAGGAAGGCCGGGTTGTTGAAGCGGATGCCCTGCTTGACGGTGATGGTGGCCTTCTTGGCGCCCGGGCTGAGGGCCCAGCTCTCAGCCACCCGTGGCGTCATCACCCCCAGCTCGCCATCCCAGAACAGGGATTCCGAGAGGCCCAACCCTGCTCCGTAATCGGCGAGGTATGTGCATAGGGGACCAAATCCACAGAGCGCCTCCACCCGCGCGAGGGCCACCACCACTTTCCCGCTCGGCACCGTCGGTTTGTACGTTACACGAGGCCCCGGTGTCGGCGTCGCGACCGGCCTGAGCGTTGGGGGCACTGGCGTTGCCGTCGGTGTCACGCCGGGCGGCACGGGCGTGGGTGTCGGTGTCGGCGTTGGGGTAGGCGCAGCCGTCGGCGTAGGCGTTGGGGTAGGCGCAGCCGTCGGCGTAGGCGTTGGTGTCGGTGTTGGCGTGGCCGCGGGCCCACAGGCCACGGCCAGGAAGAGGGCCAAGACCACCACGATGGGGAGGGCGCTGGTGAAGACGCTCGACAGCCGTTTCAT
>JAUYDU010000173.1 GCA_030691665.1 Chloroflexota bacterium | reverse complement strand
AGGAGGTTCCACGGGGTGTAGCTCAGCTAGGCTAGAGCGCACGGTTCGGGACCGTGAGGTCGGCAGTTCAAATCTGCCCACCCCGACCACTATTGAAGCCGCGAACCGCAGGGGCCGCCCCGACAGGTCTGCCTACAGCCCGCCTGAGGCGGGGTCGGGAAATCCCCCCTCGCCTGATAATCGTATCTTCTCAGGACGAGGCAAATCCCCAACAAACAGGCGCTGTCCGCTAGCAGGGCGGATGTGCTCTCCCGATTTCATCGGGGAGGCTGGGTTAACTATTCGGCTTAACGGGCGTTCTAGGTAAATTGTGTAGGCCCTTCGGTTGGGCTCGGCAAATTCGATGCCGTCTGACGAGTGAAGGTAACGTCTGGCCCGTTGGCGCGTCTTTTAAGTGACATGCGCGAGGGCAGCGGTGGCGATCTCTCGCCGGGAGGCTGCCAGAGGAGACTTGCCAAAGGCTGGCGAAACCTCTAAAATGCGCGGAACTGCGGGGTGAATCGATAAGTATGGTGTTCGCAGCAGATGACAGAACGAGGCTGCTTCGGCGGCAGCGCGCCGAGCAGGCCATCCATCTCGCCATGCAGGGCCAGTGGGAGGAGGCAGCGGCCGTCAATCGGGCCATCATCGCTGTCTTCCCCAACGATGTCGATGCCTACAATCGGCTGGGCAAGGCCCTGACGGAGCTTGGCCGCTACGCCAAAGCACGAGAAGCGTACGGCAAGGCCCTGGAGCTCGACCCTCTCAACTCCATCGCCCAGAAGAACCTGGACCGCCTGGCCACCCTGGGAGAGAGTGCGGCTACCCGGGTGGAAGGGAGCACGAAACTCTCTCCCCAGATGTTCATAGCAGAGACGGGCAAGACTGGGGTCACCGTTCTGTTGCGGCCGGCCGCCGAGGTCGTGGCCCACATGACGGCAGGGGATGAGGTGTTCCTCCGCCGCGAGAACAGCACCCTCATGGTGGAGAACGCCCAGGGAGAGTACCTGGGGGAGGTGGAACCCAAGCTGGGCATTCGCCTCATCAAACTGATGGAGGGAGGCAACCAGTACGCCGCCGCCATCGCCACCTTGGGACGGCACGACATCCGGGTGATCATCAAGGAGACCTTCCAGCACCCCAACCAGGCAGGCAAGCCCTCATTCCCACCCGCGGCCAGCGAGGCCTTCCGCCCCTACACTAAGGAGGGCCTGGTGCGCCACGACCTGGACGAGGACGAGGATGTCTTCGAGGAGGGCGACGACGCCGAGGATTGGGACAGCCGCAAGAAGGACGCCGAGGTAGACGTCACCCTCTACGAATTCGCTGCCGGCAAAGAGGAAAAGGAAGAACCGGAAGAGCCCGAGGAAGAGTAGCCGCAGCGGGGCGACGAGGCAGCGGGGCCGAGGCGCGCCGTCAAGCCTCGGCCCATTCCTGCCGCGGCCGACAGCTCGGGGCCGATAGGTCGGCCGTCCTTCGGCTCCGATTTTCCGCCCCGGCAGGGAGTGGGGGAAGCGTGCACGTGGCAGACGAGACCTGGCCCCGACCTGCCGACTGGCAGGCCGGCCCTCCCTACGGCGGCGCCTACACCTTTATGCGGGTTCCTCCTTCCCGAGACCTCCAGCACGCCGACATCGCCATCATCGGCATCCCCTTCGATGGCGGCACCATGTACCGGTCGGGGACTCGCCTCGGCCCCCGTGGCATCCGCAACGCCTCCGGCCAGATGCGGCCATACGCCGTGGATCCCCAACGCCTGGAGGAGCCGTTCCGCTCCCTGCGGGTCTTCGACTACGGCGACATCGAGCTCTATCCAGGCTACATCGAGCAGTCCCTGGCCCGCGTCGAGCAGGAGCTGACCACCGTCATAGAGGCTGGCGTCCTGCCCGTTTGCCTGGGCGGCGACCACTCCCTGACCCTCCCCGTTCTACGCGCCTGCCGCAAGAAGCACGGGCTCATGTCTCTCATCCATTTCGACGCCCACCCTGACTTCTGGGAAGGAGGCCCCGGCCGCCCCTACCACCACGGCACCACCTTTCGCCTGGCCGTCAGCGAGCAGCTCATCAATCCGGCCGGCTCCGCCCAGATCGGCATCCGCGGCTCCATATCGGCCAGCATTGTGGACGAGGCGCGCCAGGCGGGCTTCAACCTCATCACGGCAGACGAGTTCGCCCGCCTGGGAGTGAGCGCCACCCTGGAGCGGATTCATTCTCTGGCCAGGGGACCCGTATACGTATCCCTGGACATCGACTGCGTGGACCCCGCCTTCGCCCCCGGCACCGGCACCCCGGAGGTAGCCGGCCTCACCAGTCGCGAGATCGTCGAGCTGGTGCGCGGCCTGCGAGGGCTGTCGGTGGTGGGCTTCGACGTGGTGGAGGTAGCGCCGGCCTACGACCCAGCGGAGATCACCTGTCTGCTAGCGGCCAACCTGGTCTACGAGTTTCTGCTCACCCTGGCCGCCCGCTGACCCCCCCGACCAGCAAGCCAGGGGCCAACCGAGGCGGCGCGGGCTTAATTTCTTGGTTTATTGGCCTGCCTTCGGTATGCTATCATCGCCTGGGCTTCCTTGCCGCCGGCCAGCAGTGTTCCCAGCCTTTGTCCGTGACTGAGATAATCCTTGCCCGCAACCTGGTCAAGAAGTACGGCGACCTCACTGCCGTGGACACCATCAGCTTCTCGGTGCTCGGCGGTGAGTGCTTCGGCTTCCTGGGCCCCAACGGCGCCGGCAAGACCACCACCGTGCGCATGATCTCCTGCGTCTCGCCGCTGACGGCAGGTGAGCTGCTGGTGGATGGCCTGGACGTGCGCAGCCAGCCCCGCCGCATCAAGTCGATCCTGGGGGTGGTGCCCCAGGAGGACAACCTCGACCCCGACCTGACGGTGCGCCAGAACCTGGTGGTCTACGCCCGCTACTTCGACATCCCCCGCGCCCTGGCCGAGGCGCGGATCGACGAGAGCCTGGCCCTCTTCCAGCTCCAGGAGAAGCAGCACGAGCCCATCCGCGCGCTGTCCACCGGCCTCAAGCGGCGGCTGACCATCGCCCGCGGCCTGATCAACCAGCCCAAGATCCTGGTGCTGGACGAGCCCACCACCGGCCTCGACCCTCAGGCCCGCCATCTCGTCTGGCAGAAGCTGCGCTACCTCAAGGGCCAGGGCGTGACCATGCTCCTGTGCACCCACTACATGGAGGAGGCCGCCCACCTCTGCGACCGCCTGGTGATCATGCACCGGGGACGCATCCTGGTGGAGGGCTCGCCGGCGGAACTGGTGGCGGAGCACGCCGGCCGCGAGGTGGTGGAGCTGCACCTGCGCGGCCCCGAGCGGGAGAAGGTGCTGGCTGAGGTGGCGTCCCGACCCGGCCTGACGGTGGAGGAGGTGGAGGACATCCTCTACATCTACGCCCGCACCGCCGACGGCCGGGCCGCCATCGCCGACCTGATGCTCGGCGGGGAGAAGGTGATCTATCGCCACGCCAACCTGGAGGACGTCTTCCTGCGCCTGACAGGGAGGGGGCTGCTGGAATGACCTTCGCCGGGCGAATAGCCTTCCCCGACGTCTCCTACCGGGCCTATCGCGTCTGGCAGCGCAACCGCGACGTCTA
>JAUYDU010000527.1 GCA_030691665.1 Chloroflexota bacterium | reverse complement strand
CGGCCCCATATCGCTGCACTATAACTACTGGCGCCCGGAGAGCTATTTCGGCAACGTCCCCTCCAGCCACGGCTGCGTGGGGATGCGCTACAACGACGCTAAGTTCTTCTGGGACTTCGCCACCGCCGGCACGCGGGTGGTGGTATACCAGTGAGGAGCGCGCCGCCACCGTTACGGCCCTAAACAAAATAGATTCCCCCGCCCCGATTCATCGGGGCGGCTTGGACGGAAGCTGCGGGTTTCAACCCGCAGAGACGAACTAAATCGTCGATGACCCTTCTCGATCGCGGAGAGCTACCGCGCCCGGAAAACGTAGGGGCAGGGCTTGCCCCTGCCCGTAGCGACACCGCCCTTCTCAATGGCCCAGAGCTAGCCCACCTCCACCTCCAGGCTCATATCCAGCGCCTGCGCCGAATGGGTGACGGCCCCCACTGAGATGTAGTCCACACCCGTCTCGGCCACCTGCCGCACGTTCTCCAGGGTGACGCCGCCCGAGGCCTCCAGCAGCGCCCTCCCCCTCGCCATCTCTACCACCCGGCGCATGTCCTCCGGGCCCATGTTGTCCAGCAGGAGCTCCTGCGCCCCCCCCTCCAGCGCCTGACGCGCCTCCTCGACGCTCGTCACCTCGATCTGCACTCGCATCCCCGCCGGCGGTTGCTCTCGGGCCAGGCGCACGGCGTCGGCGATGCCCAGGCCGCGGGCCCGCAGGGCCGCCAGGTGGTTGTCCTTGATCAGGACGGCATCGGCCAGGCTCAGGCGGTGGTTCTCGCCGCCGCCCACTCGCACGGCGTACTTCTCCAGCGTGCGCAGGCCCGGCGTCGTCTTGCGGGTGTCGCGGATGCGCGCCTGCCGGCCGGCAGGCAGGTCGGGCAGGCCAGCGATGGCGGCCACCAGGCGAGCGGTGGCCGTGGCCACCCCTGACAGGTGGGTCAGGTAGTTCAAGGCCACCCGCTCGGCCCGCAGGATAGCGGCGAGCGAGCCTTCGACGCTGGCCACCTCCTGCCCCGGCGCCAGGCGGCTCCCTTCGGCCACCAGCGGCTGCCAGGCCAGCGATGGGTCGGCGGCCTGGAAGACCGCCTCAGCCACGGGCAGGCCAGCGACGATCCCCTCCCCTCTGGCGATGACGACCGCCTTGCCCTTCTGCTCCGGCGGCACCAGGGCGGCGGTGGTCACGTCGTCCCAGGCGCGGTCCTCCATGAGGGCGTTCTCGGCCAGGCGGCGCAGGTGGGCCGGGTGAAGCTGGAGGGCAACGTCCCGGTTCGTCATCAAGGCCTCACTTCATCGAATCCCCGCCCAAGGCGGGTTGTCGAACCATGAGCGGTCACCAGCCAGGCCCGCTCATCCTTCGACATCAGCCGAAGGCAGATCCGCCTCTGGCGGAGGCTCAGGATGAGCGGCTTGCGGCTGGGTCTGGCGATGGCGGAAGACGATGTGGCGCTGCCAAGCCTGGGAGGGCCGGGGGAAGTCGAGGCGGTAGTGGGCGCCCCGACTCTCCTGCCGCCTGAGCGCTGCCTCCGTCACCAGGCGGGCGCAGGTGAGCAGGCTGGCCAGCTCGTGAGACGGGCGATCAGAGGGCTGGGCGAGGGTGGCCTGCCAGGCAGCGAGGATGGCTCTGGCCTGGGCCAGCGAGTCGCCGCTGCGGACGATGCCCACCTTGTCCCACATCAGCGATTGCAGGGCGCCCACGTCCAGCGGCGGCACTTCTGCCGCCACCGCCGGGCTCAGGGAGACGGCGTCGACGCTGGTTTCGTTCACTGAGGGCTCGCCCTGAGCTTGTCGAAGGGTTCGCTGGACGACCCGCTTAGCGAAGACGATGGTCTCCAGGAGCGAGTTGCTGGCCAGGCGATTGGCCCCGTGGACGCCGGTGCAGGCCGCCTCGCCGCAGGCGTACAGGCCGCGGATATTCGTCTCGCCCCAGGTGTTGGTGCGAACGCCGCCCATCATGTAGTGGGCGGCCGGCGATACAGGGATGGGCTCGCGGGTGATGTCCAGACCGCGCTCCAGGCAGAAGCGATAGATGTGGGGGAAGCGGGAGGTGACCCGGGCCGGAGCCAGGTGAGTGACGTCCAGGTAGACGTGGTCGGCGCCCGTCTTCCCCACTTCGGCCAGGATGGCCCGCGCCACCACATCGCGGGGGGCCAGCTCGGCGGCCGGGTCGTAGTCGGCCATAAAGGCGCGCCCCCCGGCATCGCGCAGGACGCCTCCCTCGCCCCGCACAGCCTCCGAGATGAGGAAGGGCTCGACGCCAGCCATGCGCAGGGCGGTGGGATGGAACTGGAAGAACTCCATGTCCATGACGTCGGCGCCCGCCTGGTAGGCCAGCGCCACGCCGTCGCCGGTGGCCACGCTGGGATTGGTGCTGATCCTATATAGCTGGCCGGCGCCGCCGGTGGCCAGGATCAGGAAGCGACAGGAGAAGTCCAGCCTGGTGTTGGTGCGGCAGTCCAGCGCCTCCAGCCCCTCGATAGCGCCGTCGGCCACGTGCAGCCTGGCGGCCAGGCAGTGCTCCATGATGGTGATACGGGAGAGCTTGGCCACGCTGCTCAGGGTGAGCTCGATATGGGCGCCCGTGGCATCACCGCCAGCGTGGAGGATGCGAGGCAGGCTGTGGGCGCCCTCCCGCCCCAGGGTTATCTCACCGTCCAGGGTGTCGAAGGGGACGCCGAACTCCACCAGGTCGGCGATGCGATCGGCGGCCTCCTCGGTCAAGATGCGGGCGGCCTCGCCGTCCACCAGGCCGGCGCCGGCCCGCAGGGTGTCCTCCAGGTGCAGGCGGGGCGAGTCGCCCTCGCCGATGGGGGCGGCGATGCCCCCCTGGGCGTAGCGGGTGTTGCACTCGTCGATGGAGCCCTTGGTGAGGACAAGGACGCTGCCGTGCTCGCGGGCCTTCAACGCCGCGTACAGCCCGGCGATGCCGGAGCCGACGATGATGTAGTCGTAGTGCTTCACGGCCTGCTAAAGCCTCCTCCCAGTCTTGAGGACCTCCAGGACAAATGGATTCTCCATTATCGCACACCCGCCAATTCGACCAGCGCTGCCCTCTCCACGTCCACCAGCCCCTTGTCGGTGAGCTTGAGCTCGGGGATGACCGGCAGGGCCAGGAAGGACAGCACGGCGAAGGGCGCGGCTACCCTGGCCCCCAGCGAGGCCGCGGC
>JAUYDU010000508.1 GCA_030691665.1 Chloroflexota bacterium | reverse complement strand
GGGGCAAGAGCTTCAGGTCAGGATAGGGGTGCACTGCGGCCAGACGATAAAGGAGGAAAAGGACTTCTTCGGAAGCGCGGTGGTGATCGCTGCCCGTATTGCCGGGCTGGCCAAGGGTGGGCAGATCCTGGAGTCAGAGACGGTGCGCGTCCTGGCCGGGTCCTGGCAGGACATTCGTCACGTTCACTATGGTCGGCGTCGCCTAAAGGGCCTGACCGGTACCTATGACATCTGGTCAGTGCCGTGGCAACAACCAAAGGTGGGAGGGTTGGCAAGGCTATGGGCAAAGCCAGCCTTCCGCCTGACTGCGCTGGCACTTCTATCGACTGCTATCGGCGGTAGCGTGGCAGGTGGCCTCGTGCTGAGCCGGGGCGACCAAGGGGGCGGAGGTCCTCAAGCAACAGTCCCATTCCAGGCAGTGGCAATTCATCTTGTAACGGAGGGAAGCGCAGAGAGGGTGAGCGGCGACTGCTTATCCGAGGATCTGGTCTACAGGGGCAGCTCTGAAAGCGACGTCACGGGTGACATCTCTGGCCGTCAGACTGCGGCATTCCAGGCGACCCTTTACGCGGCGCAGACGTGTCAGTCGGGGATTAACACGGCCACCTTCACCATAGCGGACCCGGACGGAAACAGTTTGTCCGGCACAGCTGAAGGCCCCATCTCCATCGCAAGACTGCTGCTACAAGAAGCCAGTGCGGGCTCTATTCTCTCGGCCATTATCATTACCGGCGGGGCAGGCATCTACGAGGGGGCAACCGGCCGGGGCACGTGTAGCACCTTATCGGTTCACAACATTAGCCCCGACGGATCCGTTGTTTCTCAGGCAGAGTCGGACTGTGAGTTTGAGTTCGCCACAGCGGGGGCAGCAGGGGGCGCTCCAGAACCTATGATCGTCCAGGTGGGCGCCAGCTCTACCGAGGCGACAGTCTTCGGTGGCTCTGCCGACCTGTCCAGCACAGTCGATATCGTCGTGCTGTACAGGAATACCCGCGACTACCTCCAAGAGGGGCTATCCCTGAAGTTGCCGGTGCCGCAGGATGCCCAGATACTGGCGGCGGCCAGAGGCGAGAAGCAGCCGATCTCCGCCGGGGAGCGCGTTTGGACACTGCCAGACCTGCCGCCAGGGGCGCTTCAGCGGTTTGAGTTCACGCTACAATTGCTGGCGGCGGAGACGCCGGCTGTCTCGCTCGTCGTGGAGGCGAACGGCGAGGGCTTCGAGCGACCAGTAAGAAGCGACCCCGTCACGATTAAGGTCACACGGTAACCGCCCGAGTGTACCAAGCACCAGCCCGGTCCGCCCCTTCCGGAGCCGACGAGAAACCGGCCAGCGAGGTCAGGGAGCCAGGCGGAGGATGCACCTGACGGACCGGCCTAGCGACCACAACGATATCGCCTCCTCGCGCCGTGAGATACTGCGTCATACGGACAGCCTGAGCACAGCGAAGGGTCTCTTGGCTACTTCGTGGGAACGCGGATTCTTGCAACTAAGGGCTGGCCGCGCTTGGCAACGGATGGTCAAGAGAGCTCTGGATAGCCCTTTCGTTGACCTGGCCAAACCCAACCCTTATGATTCTCCTGCCTGTCTGCACAAGGAGGAAGCCATGGACACCCCCGTCCAGTTCAGCCCGCCGCTGGCCGGGCACCCGTAGGAGGATGCCAGTGACAAGCCCCACCCAGACGCCCCTCGCTCTGGACGACATTCGCGTCCTCGACCTGGCGGGCGAGCCGGGCATGTACTGCGCCAAGCTCCTGGCCGACCTGGGAGCCGACGTCATCAAGGTCGAGCCCCCAGGCGGCGAGCCCGCCCGCCGCATCGGCCCCTTCTACCACGACGAGGTCGACCACAACAAGAGCCTCTACTTCTTCGCCCTCAACTCCAACAAGCGCGGCATGACCCTGGACATTGCCACCGCCGATGGCCAGGCCCTGTTCAAGCGCCTGGTGGCCAAGGCCGACGTCCTGGTGGAGACCTTCCCGCCGGGCTATCTGGACAGTATCGACCTGGGATACGAGACCCTCAGCCGGATCAAGCCGGACATCATCCACTGCTCCATCACCGGCTTCGGCCAGTGGGGGCCACACAGCCACTACCAGGCGCCGGACATCGTGGCCGTCGCCATGAGCGGCGTGATGTACCTGGCCGGCTTCCCCGGCGAGGCGCCCATCCGGCCCTACGGCAATCAGGCCTACTACTGCGCCTCCATCCAGGCTGCTTCCGGCATCCTGGCCGCCCTCCTCCACCGCGACCGCAGCGGCCAGGGCCAGCAGGTGGAGGTATCGATGCAGGAGGCCCTGTCCATCAACCAGGAGACGGCCATGCAGTACTGGGACATCCGCAAGGAGGTGCGCAAGCGCATCGGCAACGAGCGGCGGATGCCCGGCATCGGCGTGTACGAGTGCCAGGACGGCCACGTCATGCTCATGATAGGCGTGCCGGGCTTCGGTGCTCCCTTGCCGGCCCTCATTCAGTGGATGGGCGAGAAAGGCGTGGCCCAGGAGCTGGTGACCGAAGAGTGGCAAGAGGTATTCAAGCAGATCGACATGCGCCTGGTGGCCCAGCTCTTCTTCGGAGCGGACGAGGAGCTGAAGAGGACCTGGATGGCCCGCTTCGCCCACATCGACGTCCTGGTGGAGGAGTTCGTGGCCAAGCACACCAAGCAGGAGCTCTACGAGCAGGGCCAGGCTCGTGATCTGCTGGTGGCGCCGGTCAGTTCGCCCAAGGACGTAGTGGACAACCCCCAGCTCAACTACCGCCGGTGGTTTGCCACGGTGGAGCACCCGGAGCTGACGGCCGGCATCAAGTATCCCGGCCCGCCCTATCGCCTGGCCGAGACACCCTGGCGCATCCGCCGCCGCCCTCCTCTTATCGGCGAGCACAACCAGGAGGTCTACTGCGGCGAGCTGGGCTTGTCCCAGGAGCAACTGGCGAGCCTCAGCGCCGCCGGGGTGGTCTGAAGCGGTCTGCCAGCGGATTGGGAACGGATATCCGCCAGAGGCGGATCAGCCTCCGGCTGAAACGGATGGCGTATGGCTTGCCTGCCGCGGAGAGGTGGATGGGCGAGTGCGGGCAGGGCTGATGGTCATTGACCAAATAATGGCGCAGGTGTTTTCAGAAGGTCGGGCTTTAGCCCGACGGCGACAGGCTGAAGCCTGTCCTTCTAATCAGGTCAGCATTTTCTTAATGGCCATAAGTCCTACAGCTACGCGCGTCAATGGGGACAGGAGGAGTGGAGCCCGATGAGCGAGAATGACCTGCCGCTGGCGGGAATAAGGGTAGCCGACTTCAGTTGGTTCGGCGCTGGCCCCATCTACACCCAGACTCTGGCCAACCACGGCGCTCAGGTCGTGCGGGTGGAATCGCAGGCCCGCATCGACGGGCTCAGGCTGTCTCACCCCATGCCCGACGACAAGCACACGTATAACGTCAGCGGCTACTACAACAACTTCAACGCCAGCAAGTTCTCTTTCAGCGTCAACATGAAGCACCCCAAGGCCGTGGACGTGGCCCGCCGCCTCATCGCCGTCAGCGATATCGTGGCCGAGAACTACACGCCGGGCACCCTGGAGAAGTGGGGCCTCACCTATGAGAGCATCTGCCAGATCAAGCCGGATATCATCCTCGTGCGGGAACCGATGCAGGGCGCCGATGGCCCCCACGGTAATTTCGCTGGCTTCGGGGCGGTGATCGTCCCCGTGGCCGGCGTCGCGTACCTCTCGGGCTTCCCCCACCGCGAGCCCGTGGGCCTGGGCACCAACTACACGGACTACGTGGTGAACCCCGGCCACGCCGTCGTCGCCACCCTGGCCGCCCTCC
>JAUYDU010000492.1 GCA_030691665.1 Chloroflexota bacterium | reverse complement strand
TTCGTGACGAAGATGTCGATCTCAAAGGTGTTTCCCTTCTTCACCGAGATGCAGGAATCGATGCGTCCCAAAGAGGTGGCAGAGTTGCCGGCGGGGTCGGCGTCCACCCCAATAGTGGGCCCGCCTTGGGCCACGCCGTTTGGCGCGCCTGTGATGGAGGCCAGGCACGCTAATAAGGCTAAAAGCCCCATCAAGAACAGAACCCGCCCCAGGCTCACTCTCATGACCACTGATATTACCGTCCTTTGGGGTGCTCTGGCTTACGCTGACCCAACCAGAAGCGGCAAGGACAGCGCGTCGTCACCAGTGTCCCCCAACAACACAACGCCAGCGCCTCTGCACGGATACTTGCGTCTCCCAGCATACGCCAGCCTAGCCGACGCTTGCCCTAGATTACATCACCTCTTGAGGCTAGCCGCAAGCGGCTCCCTGGGGATCGTCCCCCCGCTGTGGGTGCGTCCTCTCATCATTTGCGTGCTCTCATCATTATAGACGCGCGTATGACCCCTGAGTAACGCTTCGCTTCGACGCTTTTGTGAGATCGCTCTTCGAAGAGGAAGGAGGAGCGACCAATGCCAGCCCGTGCTATAATATGCCGCGATGAGTTGGCTTGGGGAAGGTCTGCGGCTACGGCCGGCGGCAATCCGGCGGCCGTTCCTGGCCCTGGCGCTGCTGGGGGCCGTTCTTGCGGCGGCCGGCTGTGGTGAAGGGGCCGCCCCGCAGGCGCAACAGACGCCCCGCCCTACCCCGGGAGCGACGCCCGTGCCGGCCGTCACTGTCGACCTCGCCAGCGCCACCGACGTGCTCACCGTGTTTGGGGCCGAGGCTGGTGACTTCCTCGCCGACCGGTTCGCCCTGGCGGCGGGCGACTTCAACGGCGACGGCAAGGGCGACCTGTTGCTAGGCGCTCCTCTGGGCGATGGCCCAAACAACGGTCGCATGAATGCGGGCGAGGCCTATGTCCTGTTCGGCTCATCTGAGCCGCGTGGAACGGTAGATCTAGCTAGCGGCCGTCAGGATCTGACCATCTTCGGGCGCGGCCAGGGCGACAATCTGGGCTTTGTGGTCGCCCGGGGAGACGTCAATGGCGACGGTATCGACGATGCCCTGGTGGGGGCCCGTTTCGCTAGCCCCGACGCTAATCGGGCTCAGGCGGGAGAGGCGTACGTCATCTTCGGCTCGGCCACTCTGGGCGGGACGGTGGATATCGCCGGGGACGAGCAGGACGCCACAATCGCCGGCGCTGCCAGTGGCGACTTCCTGGGCTACGCCCTGGCCAGCGGCGACATCAACGGCGACGATGTCGACGATGTCCTCGCCGCCGCCGCCGGCGGGGACGGCCCCGACGACTCCCGCGAGAGCGGTGGCGAAGCGTATGTGGTCCTGGGCTCGCCCTCCCTGAGCGGCAGGGTGGACGTCGCTGCGGGCCAGCAAGCATACACCATCTGGGGCGCTGAGCCCGAGGACCTGCTGGCCAATTTCGCCGCCAGTGGCGATGTGAACGGCGACGGCATGGACGACATCCTGCTGGGTACGCACAAGGCCGACGGGCCGGACAACCAGCGCCCTGACGGCGGCGAGGCCTACGTCATTCTCGGTGCCCGTAACCTGAAGGGAACGCTAGACCTGGCCGAGGGTAAGGACTTTCTGAGCATATCAGGCGGTGCCGCTCAGGACTGGCTCGGCTTCTATCTGGCCGCGGCCGACGTCAACGGCGACGGCACCGACGATATCATCGTCGGTGCCCGCAACGCCGATGGTCCGGACGACACAAGGAACAACTCCGGCGAGGTGTACGTCTTGTTCGGAGCGTCCAAGCTACCCAAGTCCATCGACATAGCCCGGGAACAACAGGATGTGACCATAGTGGGGGGCCGGCCGGGCGATCTCCTGGGGCATGCTCTGGCTGCTGGCGACATCAACGGAGACGGCGTCGCGGACGTGCTGGCCGGTGCCCCGACGGCGGCGGCTGACGGCCGCCGGACCGAGGCCGGCCAGGTCCTGGCCTTCTTTGGTTCGTCCGCGTGGCCGGCCGTCGTAGACGCGGCCGCTGGCCAGGCGAACGTCATCGTATCGGGCGCTGAGGCCGGCGATGAGCTGGGCTTCTCGGTAGCCAGCGCTGACATCAACGGCGATGGCGTGGACGACATCATCGCCGGTGCCCTCCTGGCCGATGGCCCAGACAACGCCCGCCAGGACGGTGGCGAAGCCTACCTGGTTCTGGGCAGGCCGTGAGACCGACGGCGCTTGCAGCGCGCTGCTGAGGGGCAGGGTTATGCGAAGGCTTGTGGCTGCTGGCTTGTTCCTGTCGGTCGTCCTGGTCGCCTGCGGTGGCGGTAAGTCCGCAGACGAGCGGCTGGCACAGCCCACCGGCACCTCACCGGCGCCGGGAGATTGCGCCTACGTGATCCGGGCCGATGGAGAGGAACGGAGCGCCCAGTTCCCGGATGGCTATCCGGCGGCTTACTGGGACAGACAAACCTCTCTCAGCATCACCGTCGTGCGGCCGGACAGGACCACCTTCGAGGTGGACGTGCCCGAGTGCCTGCTGGAGGAGGGCCGCCGAATCCTTGAGGACCGTAAGCGCTGCAACGAAGCCGAGGAGCAGCAAGGCATCCCCTTCAGCGATCGCACCTGTTTTGGACTGGGGCCATAGTCACCTCCCGCGGGGTGCGAGCGCCTCTCGCCCCCCAAACCTCGCTCCTGCCCCCAGCTCCTCCTCGATCCGCAGCAACCGGTTGTGGATTCTCCGCCCTATAGCCAGCCCTTGCCGCCCTGCCCCATCATCGCCACCCGCCCCTATCGGCTGGTTGTGGCCGTATACCGTCGCCCTATCGATGTCCCCCTCCGCCTACGCTTGTTCCCACTCTTCGGCAGTTATCTCGGCCTGGCGAAGGATTTCCCGCTGGAGAGCGATGGAAATATCCGCTCCATGTTCGCCAGGGATGTGCACCTTCAGCTTCCCACGCTGCATGAACCCGTGACGTCCGCCGCTGATCGGCCCCTCAAATCCCAAGGCGCGAAACTTGCGTATCAGCTCTCGCCGCGAGATGGGTCTCATCCCTAGGCGCTTTTCCTAACCAGGCTGATATCTCCCAAAGTTGGCACCTCTTCGTTGTCTCGTAGTTTCAGTAGCAGCCACTCCTCCAGTACCTCTTGAAGAACGCGGCGGCACCCCTCCAGGCTCGCCTCGCTGGCCCATACTCCCTGAAAGCCGGCTATCTCCCCGAAATAGGTCCCGTCCTCCAGGATCTTGTAGGTGGCCCTTTTCATGGCTTCATCGATGTACGCAGTAAGCAAGCTCTCTCTACCTCCCGCGGGGTGCGAGCGCCTCTCGCCCCCCAAACCTCGCCCCTGCCCCCAGCTCCTCCTCGATCCGCAGCAACCGGTTGTACTTCGCCGTCCGCTCGCTTCGAGCCGGCGCGCCCGCCTTGATCTGCCCACAACCCGTCGCCACCGCCAGGTCGGCTATCGTCGTGTCCTCCGTCTCCCCGCTGCGATGGGAGATCACCACCGCCAAGCCACCCGCCTTGGCCGCCTCGATCGCCGCCAGCGTCTCCGTCAGCGTCCCGACCTGGTTCGGCTTGATCAGCACGGCGTTCACACACCCCTCGCGGATGGCCTTCTGGATGCGCTCCACGCTGGTCACCAACAGGTCGTCCCCCACGATCTGCACCTTCCGCCCCAGCTCCGCCGTCAGCTTCCACCAGCCCGTCCAGTCGTCCTGCGCCATCCCGTCCTCGATGCTGACGATGGGGTAGCGCCCGCACCAGTCCTGCCACAGCGCCACCATGCCGTCCGCGTCCAGCGTTTGCCCCTGGCGAGCCAGCACGTACCGTCCGTCCTGGAAGAACTCGCTCGCGGCCGGATCGAGGGCGATGGCCACCTGCTCGCCCGGCCGGTAGCCGGCCGCCTCGATGCCTCTCAGCAGCAGCTCCACTGCCTCCTCGTTCCTGGCTAGCGGCGGCGCGAAGCCTCCCTCGTCCCCCACGGTCGTCGGCAGCCCCTTGTCGGCCAGCACCCTCCGCAGCGAGTGGTACACCTCGCTGCCCACGCGCAGGGCCTCGGCGAACGTCTTCGCCCCTACCGGCACCACCATGAACTCCTGGAAATCGACCCCGCCGGGCGCGTGGCGGCCGCCATTAATAATATTGAAGAGAGGCAGAGGCAAAGTGCGGGCCGTCGGGCCGCCCAGGTAGCGGTACAGGGGCAGGTTCAGGAAATTGGCGGCAGCGTGGGCCACCGCCAGCGACACACCCAGGATCGCGTTGGCCCCCAGTCGCCCCTTGTTGGCCGTGCCATCCAGCTTGATCATCACCTCGTCGATGGCCGTCTGCTCCAGGCAGGACATGCCGACCACCGCCGGGGCGATCTCCTGGACGACGTTGGCCGCCGCCTTCAGCACTCCCTTGCCGCCGTAGCGGGCGGCGTCGCCGTCGCGCAGCTCCACCGCCTCGTGCACCCCCGTGCTCGCCCCCGAGGGCACGGCGGCCGCCCCCACCGTCCCCTCCGCCAGCACCACCTCCACCCCCAGGGTGGGGTTCCCCCGCGAGTCGAGGATCTCCCGGGCCAGAACGCTATCGATCTCCAGATGAGCCTCCTCTTTCTAAGAAGCCGTCCGACGTGCAATAATAGCCCGCGATAACTGCTCCGGCAAAGGGGACATGTCCATGGCAAAGGCTGAGATCGCGACCATTGACTTCGTGCTATCGGAGATAACGACAAGCATAGACAAGCAGATGTCTTGGATTGATTCCATTGATAGAAAGGCGGTAGCGCTTCTCACTCTGGGCAGCGGACTGATTACTATCCTGCCCGCGATCGCAACGCGAGTTACCGATTCTGACGCTTCTTGGCGGCTCGCGTCACTTGTGCTACCAGGGCTCATCTACGTGCTGGCGATGTGGTTTCTGTGGGATGCCTTCAAGCCTCGAACCTGGGGCCTGGTTCCTGACCCGCCGCTGCTGCAAACTCACTGGCTAGATTCGCCGGTTAGAGAAGTCAGGCGGGTCATCATAGACGCAATAGCGGAAGCCTATGGCAGCAATCAGTTGCAGATTGACGCAAAAGCCCGTTCTCTCAGCAAGGCGGCCGCACTCATTGCGATAGAGGCGGCGGCACTGGTCGTCGCTCTTGCCGTCATCACCGCCTAGCGCTTCTTTTCCCCGGCCGCGTCTTTCTGGGTCCAAGCAATCGGTTCACCCTCTTTTTCCCGGCCGCGTCTTTCTGAGTCCAAGTAATCGGCTTTGGCTTTGAAGTAGTCTGACCCGGACCGCTTGTACCGCTTTGGCTGCTGGATTGCTGAGTGTCTCCCATCTCAAGCCTCCAAGTCATTGTATCACTCTTCCCTACGGTCGCTTCTTGGCCGCCGCTATCGCCTTCTCCACCGCGTCCACCGCGTTCTCGGCCCGGATCAGCCGCTCGGCGTCGTGCCCCGGATACGAGAAGTCCCAGGTGTTCAGCCCCACGATGGGCACCTCGTGGATCAGCGCGTAGGCGATCTCGGTCAGGGTGCCGTAGGCCCCGTCGATGGCGATCACCGCCTGCCCCGACAGGGCGATCATCGAGTTGCGGGCGTAGCCCAGGCCGCTGTAGATCACGAACTCTACATAATCA
>JAUYDU010000465.1 GCA_030691665.1 Chloroflexota bacterium | reverse complement strand
CACCAGAGCGCCAGCCAGGAACAGGATGAGGGCCAGGTGGCTCACGAAGGTGCCCAACTGAGCCCAGGCGAAGCGATCGGCGAACAGATATGTCGCCTCGCCTTCCCGCACGCGCTCCACCCGATAGTGACGGCGGCGGAGCACGGCTTCTAAAGCCGCCGCATCGGCGGGCGCGCCGAAGGCCACCCGATGGTGCGCTCGCTCGAAGTAGGTGTCGGGCACCCGCTTCTGGGGCCGGCGGATGGTGCGCCAGATGGGGGGGAAGCGGTTGGCCGTGCACACGCTCACCGAGACCACCAGCAGGCCCAGGCTGATGGCGAACCAGCGGGCGTGGAAGATGTCGAACAGCCCCAGGCGATATAGGGCGTCGGTGAAGACGCCGTATCTGCCCCGCTGCGATTCCAGCCAGGCTGAGACGGCCGCCGAATCGCCTCCCAAGGAGCCCGGGATCTGCGGCAGCAGCACCCCCAGCAGACTGGCCAGCGCCAGGAAGCCGATCAGCGCGATGGCCCAGCGCACGTTGGTCAGCAGCCGCCAGGTCGCCCGCAGCGGATCGTAATCGCGGGCCACTCTGGCCCACGTCCGCACCGTCTCTGCCTTGGCCATCTCTCCTCTACCGCAGGATCTCTTCGATGCGCTGATTCAGATCGCTCTGCTCTATGGCTTGGCGGCTGCTCTCGGCCACGAAAGGCCCTCTATAGATACTACGGATTACACCCTTGCGGTCAATAAAGAAAGTGCTGGGTATGCCTACCACCCGATACTTGTCGGCCACCTTGCCCGAACGGTCCATGACGATGGGGAAGTCCATCCCGAACTCCTGGGCGAACTTCAACACGCTCTCCTTGTCCTCTTGCAGATTCACCGCCAGGATCTCCAGCCCCTGTCCCCGGTATTGGTGATAGGCCGCCACCAGTTGCGGTATCTCCTCGCGGCAGGGTCGGCACCAGGTGGCCCAGAAGTTCACCACCACCGCCTGTCCCTGAAGGTCGCTCAACCGCAGGCTGCCCTCGCCCACGAACTCCAGGACGAAATCGGGGGCCGCCCGCTCCTCCTGCGGCGAAGGCGACTGGCCGGTCGAATTCCTCTCGAGGGGCAGCTCCACCGGGCCGTACCCCCCCTCGTCGGCCGCAGAGCCGCCACCGCCAGCCAGGGGCAGGCCCTCGCTCTCGATGTACCAGATGGCCGCGACGATGGTAGCCACCACCACCAGCGGCAGAACAACGCTGCGCCAGGGGCCGGCCCACGCCCGCCGCCGCTGGGGCGCCTCGTCCACCCCTGCGGCGTCCGGCGGCTGCCCCTCCTCCCCTTCGGCCCCTTCTGTCATCTCCCCAGCTCTTGGCAGGCGAACGCTATTGGCAGATCTAGGTCCCCGACAGCCGCTTTGCTACCTCCGTGTAGACCTCCTTCACCTCGAAGTACATCGCCTCGCCGTGGCCCCTCCAGTCGCGTCGCCACAGGATCGAACCGTCCTTGTCGACAAGGAGAAACGTGTGCCCTGGCCTTATGCCGGGGTGCATGCTAGCGGTAAGGGCATCGTAGGCCTGAGATACGCTGCGGTCGCCGTCGGAAAGGACCGGCGTGGTGATCCCCCATTTTGCCGCCTCTGCAGCCAATTGATCCAGAGGATCCACCATTATGCTCACCAACTGCACGTCCAGAGCGCTGAACTCCGCGTCCTGTTCCAGGTCGGGGATCTGCTGCCAGCAGCCGCCGCAGCCGATACCCTCGTTGAAGAAGAGGAGGACGTACTCCTTACCCTTGAAGTCGCTGAGGGAAACGGTGCCTCCCCCTACGGCGGGCAGCGAGAAGTCTGGAGCCAATTGAGCCACCGCCGTAGCTGTGGGGCTGGACCGCCCCGTCGTGGTAGACCCGTCGCTGGATTCGCCGCCTGACCTCAGGGCGAAGAATGCCCCCACCCCGATCGCCACCACCAGCACCGGCAGGGCCAGCCACATCAGGACAGGAAAGCCCCGCCTTCGCCCTTGCTCGGCCTTTCGCTTCCTCCTGGTCACCATTGCTCACCACCTCCTAATGAACACCGCATTCCCCTCACGGCGCGAACGTCCTCTCCCACAGGCGGCGCACCTCCGCCGGGCCCAGGCCCTGGCCCAGATAGCCATCCCCCACCCGGATCTCGAAGTGGAGATGATTCTCGACGTCAGGGTCGCTGACCCCCTCGGGCGTCCCCGTGTTGCCCACGTAGCCCACCACCTGCCCCGCTTCCACCACCACCCCCTCTTGCACCCCGGCCTCTATCGCCAGCAGGTGCGCATAGCGGCTGACGATGCCATCGCCGTGGTGGAGCCACACCTGCCGACCGCGCAGGCGGTCCAGGGTGGCAGCGTCGGTATGGTTCTCCTGTTCGCTGCGGGCCAGCAAAGCGTCCATCTCCTCCGCCGTGATCTCCCGATAGTCGTGGTCGGCGTGGACCACTACCCCCGTCTTGGCCGCCAGCACCGGCATGCCGCGCCCGACGGGCACGCAGGATTGGCCCTCGTAGAAGTCCACTCCCTCGTGGAGGCCGAAGCGGTACTCTCGCGGGGCGTTGGGCATCAGTTCATCATCCTCCGGAAGGCAGGCGCCAGCGATGGGAAAGCGGAAGCCCTGGGCGACGGCCTCCAGCACGGGCGGCGCGGTAGGCTTCACGGTGGGAGACGGCGAGCGGCTGACTTGAGAGGTGGGAAAGGGCTTCAGCTCCTCGACGTGAATCCCCGTGTTGCCGTCCTCGGACGAAGAGGTGCACACCATCCCCACGACGGCGGCCCCTGCCGCCGCCAACCCTACCAGGCCAAGCCCCGCCAGGTTACCGAGCCACCGGATAGCCTTCCTCCTCCATCGCCTTCTCGATGGCCATCACTTTCACCAGAGAGGGATCATACCTGATGACGACCTCTTTCGTCTCAGGGCTCCCCTTTAGGAACTGCACCCCCGCCAGCCTGGACACCGCCTTCTGGATGCTGACGATGCAGTGATCGCAAGAGATGTCAGGTGCCCTGAGGATCACCTCTTCCATAGCCTTCACCTCCTGGCAAAGATCGACTTCTTGCCCGCCAGCCGAACGGCCTCGGCGTGAGCGCGCTCCTCCAGAGCATCGTCCAGGGGCGAGAGATCGACCTCGCTGTACCTGCGCCTGAGAGCCTGAGCGATGAGATGATCGCTGAACCGGGGGTTCTTGGGCAACAGCGAGCCGTGGAGATAGGTGCCAAAGGCGTTCTTGTAGACCGCCCCCTCGGTGCCATCGCGGCCGTTGTTGCCGTGGCCAGCGACCACCCTGGCCAGGGGCCGAGCGCCCGACCCCAGATAGGTCCGCCCACCGTGGTTCT
>JAUYDU010000450.1 GCA_030691665.1 Chloroflexota bacterium | reverse complement strand
GGCATGGTTCCTGCTCGACAGCCGCCTGATGAAGCAACACCTCATCTGGCAGGAGCGCATAGCGCCGGAGTTTGCCAAGGCGGAGGACTTCGACGGCATCATGGTGAAGTACCGCGGGTACATGCGGTACGGCATCGGATGGGATGACTGGAGATGGATTTTTGGTCAGTATGGCTAGCTAGCCGCAACAATTAGCTAGCCTGTACGAGCCGGTGGGGCTACCTCCTCCCCACCGGCCCTCGGTAAGGCAGGAGGACGTATCTGGTGGCCGCACACGAGCCACTGATCACATGAAGGAGTGATTGGATATGAGCACGAACTTTCCCAACGGACTTCGGAGCCGAGGTGTCCCTCTTCCCTCTGGCGGTATACCCCCGACTGGGGGCGACGTATTCCATGGTGATAGCGGCCACGCCCAGGCCAGTGATACTCACACGGGCAAGAACCCCAACCATCCCCTGGCCACGATTGATAACGCCGTTGGCAAATGCGCGGCGAACAACGGGGATCAGATTTGGGTCTACCCCGGCCATAATGAGGCCGTGATAGCTGCGGCTGGGCTGGACCTGGACGTGGCGGGCATCACGATCATCTTCCTGGGCAACGATGCTGACCGGGCCAAGATCACATTCAGCACCGCCGATAGCGCGGACATGGATGTGGACGCGGCGGACATCACGCTGATCAATCCCCGCTTCGTAGCGGGCATTGACGCCTTGACGGGGCCCATCGACGTGAACGCAGCTCGCTTCAAGATGTACAACGTCCTGGTGGAGGATGCGGCTGGGATTGCGGCTATTGACTGGCTCGTGGCGGATGCCGCAGCCGACGACCTGCTTATTGACGGGTGGGACTACCGGGTCAGCACGACCGGCACTCAGAAACAGAGCAACATCCAGATCGCCGGGGCGGACAGGCCCACGCTGAAGAACATCCGCATCACGGGCGACTTCGGCACAGGCGCCATAGAGAACGGGACGGCCTGGATAGACGCTTTGCTGGAAGACATCCTGATTGATAACGCCAATGTGAGCCCCGTGGTGGGCATCCTGCTCCAGGGTACCTCCAGCGGCCAGGCTCACCGCGTCATGGTGCGGATAGCCTCCGGGACGACCTACATCACGGCCAACAATGACATGCAGTGGTTCGAGTGCTACGGGACTGGCACTGACGCCACGGCAGGCGACAAGATAGGGACGGCTCTCGCTGGCGACATCGAAGCCAAACTCGACGTGATAGACGGAATAGTTGACGACATCCTGGTCGACACCGCCGTCATTGGGGCCCTGGGCGCCGGGCTCACGGCCCTAGCAACGCAGGCAAGCGTCAACACCGTTGACGACTTCCTCGATACCGAGATAGGTGGGGCGGAAGGGGCCACTACCGAGAGCCTACATGGCAAACTGGGTACTGACACGGAGCTGGCAGATCGCTCCCTTTTTGATGTCCTGGCCGGTGATGGAGCTACTGCGATGCCAGCCGCAGCGATTCCCGCCAACGACGTATCTGTACTGGAGATACTCCGCCAGCTATACGCGGCCTTGGAAGGGACTGCTACCAACCAGAACGGAGTAGCTACTTGGCCCGTACCTGCTGTGGCGGCCAACAATGTCTCCTTGGCTGAAGCCGAACATTATGACCAGTCTTTGCTCCGTGACCTGCTAGGGAGCGGTTTAGGCATTCAGGACCTCGGCAACATCTACTACGTGGATGGGGGCTCTACCGGTCCAGCCAATGACACTGGTGCGGGAACCTCACGGGCGGCTCCCAAGAAACTGCTCCAGTCGGCCCTTGATCTTTGCACGACCGGCAACAACGATGTGGTCATCGTGCTGAATTACGGGTCGGCGGGCCGGGCCCTGGAATCATGGCCCCTGGAACTAAACAAGGACATGGTTCATATCGTGGGTGTCGGCAACGCAGCTCATGCGTGGGCCGCTGTCTGTCCTCCTAGCGGGTCCGCAACCCACGCCTTTGAGGTGACGGGGAATCGCTGCACCATCGCGAATCTCTGCATCGCGGGTGGAGACGGCAAGGCGGGCATCCACGTGTCATCTGGCGCTGCGCCATGGGGCCTGCTCGTGCGACAGTGCATTTTTGGAGTCGATAATGCCTCTGCTACCACTCAGGAGGCTATCCTGATTGACAGCGGTGGTGACGCGCCCTATCTGACAATCCTGGACTGCTACTTCACGGGTACGGCGGGAGCAGGCGGCGGGTTGACAGGTGACGCAATCAAGATTGCGGGCAATGCCACGCGGGGGCGGATCGGCAAGCCTGGCCAGGGTAACTTCTTCCAAGGGCTTGCGTCTGGGAAGATCGGCATCAACGTCACCGGCGGGCTGGTAGGCATGGCAATCGAAGGCAACAGGTTCGCCCTGGAGGAGGACACGGCGGGAGTGGCCATTACCCTTGGAGGCTCCTCGGGCAGTTGTTGGGTGGCAGGTAACAACGCCAACGAGAACGTGACCGACATCACGGCTAATCCCTTCACGGATAGCTCGTCAGGAATCAATCACTGGGGCCTGAACTACAAGGGCGTTACGGCACAACTGCCAGCCTAGAACTAAGCAAGAGGGGGGGCCACTTGCCCCCCTCTCAAGGTGGAAACTATGAGCGACTTGTTTCCGGCCTCACTGAGCGACCTGAGAAGCATCCTCGGCATCTTGGGCACAACCAAGACGAGCGTCTGGCCGTTTCACGAACGGACGGGCCTGCTCGTTGCGGGCATCGGGGTAGGCGACCTTCTCCCCTCGGAGACCGCCGGGGCAGCGGAGGCGCTGGAGGATGACTTCTCTCCGATGTTGCACAAGAATGGTCTGTACACCTACCATTTCCATCCCACGGGCGACCACCACTTTGCAGGCATTGACCACAACAACTATTCCTTCGGCACTGGCTTGGTGGATGCCCCGTTCTCTCTCGGTGCCCTGATTCTGCCAAACGTGGTCAATGACAACACCATCATGGGCAAGTACGATAGCGCTGGAAGCCTGGAGGAGTACCGGTGGTCTATTGATGCCAATGCCAAGCTGTCTCTTGAACTGCACGACGCCGACGCTTCGACGAAAGAGATAGGCGCCAGCGACACGGCCCTGGCGGTCGGTATCCCGCACTTCGTCGTCTCGACCTACGATGGTGGAGAGACAGACCCCGTTGTGCTCCACTACGTCGACGGTGCTGTAGATGGGGCTGGCGCTACCACCGAGACCGGAGCGTATGTCGCGATGGAGAATCTGGCTGCTCCACTTCTGGTGGGGGCGGCGGGTGTCACCGCGACTCCCACCACCGAGTTCCACGGACGTATCGGCCTGCCGTTCCTAACAGGTAAGGTCCTCAGCGCAGCCGATGTGACCGCGCTCTGGAACATCTACCGGCACATCTTTGGCCTCTAGGATGGTCCCGCGATGACCATAGAGCTGCACAAGATTAGCGTCACCACCACCGGCTCCGCAGGCTCCGCCAGCGGCTCGGCGATCAAGGCGGTGCCGAAGGGCAAGATCAAGGCAGTCTACATTGACTACAACGCCTCGGCCCCGGCCACTACAGATGTCACGATCAAATCCGAGGCTGATTCCACTGGCGTTCCCCCGGACGTGACGGTGCTCACCCGGAGCGATAGCAAGACGGACGGCTGGTTCTACCCCAAGGTACAGGTGCATGACAACGCCGCCGCCGCCGTGACAGGGGCCTACGATGACCCCGTGGTGCATGGCGGCGTCATATCGGTTACGGTGGCCCAGGCGGACGCCCTGGCCGACTGCGTAGTGGTCTACATCTTCGTGGAGGTGTGAGATCGCCTTCACCTACGCAGAATCTGGCACCGCCGATCTGGACAGGGTTAGGCGCGAGCTTGGGGACACCATCCAGGCTACCGCGCTCTTCACGGACGGCGAGATCGCCGACTTCATAACCATCGAAGGCTCCTGGCAGGGAGCTGCGGCCCATGCGTGCGAGGCCCTGGCCACACGCTTCGCCCGGGAGTTCACCTTCTCCGCGGACGGGTCCAGCTTCAACAAGGAACGGCTCTCCGTGGCCTATGCCGAGGCCGCCAGGCGGCTTCGTAACATGGCCAAGGCTGACATGGTAGTCCCAACCCGCGTGGATGGCTACAGCTCCACCATCGCCTCGGACGACGTGACTAGCTCTACGGGAGCGCGAGATTGGGACAGGGGCAGGTGGGATGAATGACACTCAGTAGCGCAGACTTGGCTTACGTCCGCTCGCAGGCTGCGGTGGCGCTGCCTGACACCATTACGATTGAAAGGCTCACACGGGCCGATGATGGGGCCGGGGGCCAGACCGAGACCTGGACTATCGCTTACGCCGATGTGCCGGCCCGTTTATCGGAGCGGACTGGACGCGAGGGCATCATGGCCGCCCGGGAATCCGTAGAGGCTGACTGGGTGCTGACGCTGCCCTACGATCAGGACATCACCGAGGCCGACCGGATAATCCACGCGAGCCTGACCTATGAAGTGGTGTTCGTGAACACGGGCCGGTCCTACGATACGGTGCGACGGTGCTTCCTCGCGAGGATAGCGTGATGCAGGAATATCATTGCGGGAAGTGCAAGAAGCTCCTGCTCAAAGGCCGGCTTCTGGACCCCAGAGATGTGGTGGAGATCCGATGCCGAAGCTGCGGGCTGATGAACACCTACCGAGCGGAGGCGGAGCAGGCCGGGAACTTGCAACCGGACGGTTTGGGCGGCTACGTCTTGACAAAGGCACCGGACTCAGCGTAGGATGGAGCTGGCCTGGATTGACAGGCGCATAGGGACTCCACGGCAATGGGTACTCTGAGACGGGCCCGGGGCCTCACTGGAGTTCCTCGGAAACTGAATAAGCATCTTCACTGAGGCCCGATGAGGCCCCGAGCGCCTTGAGCGCCAGTGGTAGAGGAGACCCTAGAGGTCCCGGCACAGCAGATGTATGTGCTGGGAGTTTTTATGGCCTACGCACCACTGGAAGTCACGGTAACGACGGACAAGCTGGACAAGCTCAGCGACGAGCTGAACGGCTTGCTCCAAGATGTTGTCAAGGTGGCGGCGTTCAGCATAGAACGTCGCGCCAAGGCCGTTCCTCCCCCCATTGACACCGGTGCCACGATGAACAGCATCCACGTCACGCTGGCTGGTGGCGGTGGCGACTACTTCTCCTCCGCGTCTGCTGCCCGGTTACTGAAACCTGGTATCCAGCTCCTGCCTGAGAATCATCCCACTGGCCCCGTGGGCATGGCCGCCCGAATCGGCCCGTCCACGGCATACGCACCCCATCTGGAGTTTGGCACTCACAATATGCCCGCGCGCCCCTTTATGACACCTTCCTTCGAGTCAGAGCGACAGCCCTTCATAGACGCCGTGGGCGAGATATTCGAAAGGGCCAGCCGTGGCTAAATCAGAATTGACGGTTACGATCAAACTTCGCCGATGGCCGCCGACAAGACAAGGAGTCTTACTCTGGCTCGGTTTGGTGGCGCGTCAGCCTCTTATCCTTCTTCATTTCTGGGCCTGCATTTCATTGATTGGGTATCATGTCGTTCATTCGGAGGACGTCCGTGGCTAACGCACGTCTCCAGGTAGACAAGGCGATGTACACCGCGCTGAACGTGGCGGGGGTTCTTGCCGTGGCTCCAGGGGGTGTTCACAACATGGTTGCGCCCCAGGGTACGCCGCCGCCGTGGGTGGTGTTCCAGGCCATGTCCAAGGAGGACGAGCACACATTCGCGGGCCGCTTCGCCAACATGGTCTACATGGTCAAGGCTGTCACGAAGAACACCTGGCCCAAGACGGCCCTGGACGTAGACACGGTGATTGACACCACTCTGGAGGATGGCACGCTGAGTATCACGGGCTTCAACCAACTCCTCTGCCGGCGCCAGTCCGACATTTACTTCACAGAGGAGCATGGGGGGGATGTCTGGCAGCACATAGGGGGCCTGTACCGAATCATGGCGGACCAGGTTTAGGAGAACTGATGGCAGAGATGTATTACCGAGCCAACGTAAAGCTCCTAATACCGAATGGACCTGGGGCAGTTCCCAGCTCCGTCCGGGTGGCGGCGGGTGAGGTGTTCATTCTGGACGGCACCGAGCCATTGAATATCCCAATGCTTATAGCATCTGGCGCTGCCCAACTGCTTGACGGGCCACCGCCCCAGAAGGTCAACATCATGCCCACCAGGAAACGGAGGAAGAACTAATGGCACGGCTACACCCCAAAGACGCGGACATCTATTTGGACGAGCTTGACTTCTCCGGCGTTATGAACGGCGTGGACATCTCCATTGACAACCCGCTTGCCGACGTCACGGCCTATGCTGACGTGCATGGGGTCTTCGTCGAAGGCAAGCCGGGCTTCACCATTGATGTCAACGGACTCTGGAGCCCGTCAACGCCGGCCTACGACAGCGAGATATTCACCGACCTGACATCGCAGTCTCGGCAGCTTGGCATCTACCCAGAGACCCCGACCGTTACGGGGAGCCGTGGCTTCGAGGCCACCACCATGATCACACGCTCCCCGACCGTGGCGGACTTTAGCGCCGTGGTGGGCCTGA
>JAUYDU010000290.1 GCA_030691665.1 Chloroflexota bacterium | reverse complement strand
AAGGCGATGATCAGCCGCCCGATGGGCAGGTCGCTCCAGTCCATGCGAGAACGCTACTCCTCTCGGCTCACCGCCAGCCTCGCTCCCAACAGCTCAGCCAGCGTCTTGGCATTATACACAGCGTAGGCGTAGGCGTCGTTGTTGAAGTAGATGTAGACATCGCTCACCTCCGCGGCCAGGCGGTTCAGGCGCTGCGCCCAGTCTTCCAGCATCTCGGGGGTGTAGTTGCTGGCGTACATGACCCCGCTGCCGTGAAAGCGCATGTAGGCGAAGGAGGCCGTGGCCACCAGGGGGCACTCCACGTCCGGCATGTCGAAAGCGCAGAAGCCGGCGTTGTGGCGGTGGAGCAGGTCGAACACGTCCTTGTGGAACCAGGACTCGTGGCGGAACTCGAAGACGTGCTGCAAGCGGCGGGGCAGGATGTTGAGGAAGAGGGCCAGCCTCGCCTCGTTCTCGGCCGTGCGGTGGAAGTTGGGCGGTAGCTGATAGAGGATGGGGCCCAGGCGGTCGTCCAGCAGGCAGGCGCCATCGAGGAAGCGGCGGACGGGCTCGCCGCTGTCCTTGAGGCGCTTGATGTGGGTGATGAAACGATTGGCCTTGACGGCGAAACGAAAGCCGTCGGGCACGGAGCGCTGCCAGAGCTGCCAGGCGCTGGTGGTGGGCTGGCGATAGAAGCTGTTGTTGATCTCCACCGTAGGGAAGTGCTGGACGTAGTGAGCCAGCCACCTGGAGGTTGGCAGATCCTCCGGATAGAAGGGCCCCTGCCAGTGAGCATAGTGCCAGCCGGAGGTGCCGATCCAAAAGCGAGCGCCCACGATCTCTCCCCGCCCTGCCGCTGCCTTCTCGTCTCAGGCGGGCTCTCGGTGATTATACCAGGAACTGCCTCGCTATCGGGGTCGCCGAATGGTATACTTCGGTTAGGAAATCACCCCCTTGGGGGTGCCCCCATGGCCAAAGTCGCCCACAGTCTGCTGGAAAGGGTCAAGGGCCAACTCCTGGCGGAGCTCGGCCAGGACGTGCGTGACGAACGAGTGCTGGCCGCCGTGGCCAGCGTACCCCGCGAGAAGTTCGTGCCTGACGAGCTGCGGGCTTTCGCCTACGAGAACCGCCCCCTGCCCATCGGCCACGGCCAGACCATCTCTCAGCCCCTGATCGTGGCCATGATGACCGAGGCCCTCGAACTGAAGAGCGATGAGAAAGTCCTCGAGCTGGGGACGGGCTCCGGCTATCAGGCGGCGATCCTGGCCGAGCTGGCGGGGCAGGTGATAACCGTCGAGCGCATCCTTCCCCTGGCCGAGCGGGCTGCGGCCGTCCTGGGCGAGCTGGGATACGAGAATGTGCGCGTGTGCGTGTGCGGCGATGTGCTGGGCTGGCCCGAGGAGGCACCCTACGACGGCATCGTGGTCACGGCCGGGGCGCCCCAGGTGCCGCCCGCTCTCCTGGAGCAGCTAGCACCTGGGGGACGGCTAGTGGTGCCGGTGGGTGCGCGCGATGTGCAGGAGCTGCTTCTGGTGACCAAGGGTCCGCTGGGACTGACGACCAAACGTCTGGGGCCGTGCCGCTTCGTGCCCCTGGTGGGCCCGGGCGCCTGGTCCAGCGCCGACCTCGGCTTTGCCGAGGGTTAGATTCGAAGTCTTCCGTTAGCCGGTCGATATCACCCAGGTTTAGGGGCTTTTCAAGACCTTTTCTCAATTTCCTCCCAGGATCAGGGTAACTTAGGGGAACCCTAAGCGTTTTGTATTAGTGAAAAACTCGTTGGCAATTGCCATAAGAATTTCTCTCACGCCGCCTGGATGGGCGAGGGGGGAGTTCTAGTAGAATAATGCGATCCCGATGGAGAGACAATGAAGACGGCCGGAGGTGAGCAATGCAGGACCGTCTGAGCGAGTTCTTGAGCTTTTTGTCAGCGGAGAAGGGGGCGTCCGGCAACACCGTCGCAGCCTATAGCAACGACCTGCGACAGTTGGCTGAGTACCTCAGGTCGCGGGGCGACGGAAGCCACCTGGACAAAGTGGACCGAGTGCTGATTCAGGACTTCATCATCGACCTGAAGCAGCGCAAGTATGCTGAGACCACCGTCGCTCGCAAGGTGGCAGCTCTCCGTTCCTTCTTCGGCTTTCTGGCCGCCGAGGGGGTGATAGCTGGCAACCCTACCGACGGCCTGGCTTCGCCGCGAGTGGGCAAGATGCTCCCCAAGGCCATCACGCCGAACGAGGTGGACGAGCTGCTGGAGCAACCCTGCAAGCGAACCACCCCCGAGGCCAAGCGCGACCGGGCGATGCTGGAACTGCTGTACGCCACCGGCATGCGGGTTACGGAGCTGGTGTCGCTGGACCTGGCGAACATCAGCGCGGACGGACAGAACCCCACCGTGCGCTGCCTGGGCAAAGGGGCCAAGGAACGGATCATCCCCTTCCACGAGCAGGCGGCGGAAGCCCTCCAGGACTACCTGGATGAGGCGCGGCCGCTCCTGGTTCGCAACAAGAACGAGAAGGCCCTGTTTGTGAACCGTCGCGGCGAGCGGCTGACGCGGCAGGGCTTCTGGCTTATCCTCAAGGCGTATGCCAAGGCGGCCAACCTTCGCAACGACGTGACGCCACACACGCTGCGCCACAGCTTTGCCACCCACATGCT
>JAUYDU010000252.1 GCA_030691665.1 Chloroflexota bacterium | reverse complement strand
GGACGAGGATGCCTTCGCTATGGCCAAGCGGCTGGCTCGCGACGAGGGCCTCCTGGCGGGCATCTCGGCCGGGGCGAACGTGTTCGCCGCCCTCAAGGTGGCCAAGCGGTTGGGTGCGGGCAAGCGGGTGGTGACCATCCTGCCGGATTCGGGCGAGCGCTATTTGAGCATGGAGGCGTAGGCGAGGCGTTTGGGCGTCGAATGGGGGGAGTAGCCCGACTTGTCGGGCCGCTACAGGTGAGGAGAGGGCATGACGGTAAGTGTCTACATACCGGCGCCGTTCCGTAGCCTGACGGGCAACCGCAGCTATGTGGAGAGTCGCGGACAGACGGTGGGGGAGCTGCTGGAGGAGCTGGGGGCGCAGTTTCCGGGGCTGCGCGAGATGCTGTACAACGAGGCGGATGAGATACCGGCCCACATCAACATCTACGTGAACAGTCAGGAGATCCACTCGCTCCAGGGCAAGGAGACCCCGCTCAAAGAGGGCGATGAGGTGGCGGTGATCCCGGCCATCGCTGGTGGCCAGGTGCTGACGCCGGAGCAGGTGCTGCGGTACTCGCGCCACATCATCATGTCCGAGGTGGGGCCCGTGGGGCAGCGCAAGCTGCTGGGGGCCAGGGTGCTCATCGTGGGGGCTGGCGGGCTGGGCTCGCCGGCGGCGGTCTATCTGGCCCTGGCGGGCGTGGGCACGCTGGGGATAGTCGACTTCGACGAGGTGGAGCTTTCTAACCTTCAGCGCCAGATCCTCCACCACACTGCCGACGTGGGGCGGCCGAAGGTGGAGTCGGCTCAGAGCACCATCGCCCTGTACAACCCCGACGTGCGGGTCGTGCCCCACCGCCAGCCGCTCACCGCGGAGAACGCCCTGGAGATCATCAGCCAGTACGACGTAGTGGTGAACGGGGCCGACAACTTCGCCACCCGCTACCTGGTGAACGACGCCTGCTATCTGACGGGGAAGCCGTTGGTAGACGGGGCGATCTTCCTGTTCGAGGGGCAGGCCATGGTGTTCATCGCTGGCCAGGGGTGTTATCGCTGCCTGTTCCCGGCGCCGCCGCCGCCGGGCCTGGTGCCGAACTGCGCCGAGGCGGGCGTTTTGGGGGTCTTGCCGGGGGTCATCGGCTCCATTCAGGCCATCGAGGCCATCAAGCTCATTCTGGGCATCGGCGAATCGCTGGTCGGGCGGCTGCTCATCTTCGATGCCCTGGCCATGGAGTTTCGCCAGGTGAAGATTCGCCGCGACCCGAGGTGTCCCCTGTGCGGCGACGACCCCACCATCCACGAGCTGATCGACTACGAGGCCTTCTGTGGGTCTCCCTTCGCCAGCCACGACGGCTAGGCACGAGGGCAGAGAGGGAACGGCATGACCATCGAGGTTCGGGTTACCGCCACGCTTCAACGGGTGGTGGATGGCCAGAGGAGCGTGCTGGGGGAAGGGGAGACGGTGGGCGAGCTGCTGGAGGACCTGGAGCGGAAGTATCCTGGCTTCAAGGGGCAGCTTCTCACTGAGAATGGAGGGATCCATCGCTTTGTGAACATCTATCTAAACGATGAGGACATCCGGTTTCTGGCGAAACTGGAGACGCCCCTGAAGGATGGCGACGTCCTCTCTATTCTGCCCGCTATGGCGGGCGGCGTCAGGATGACCACTATGAGTTCTCGGGGCCTTTCGGACAGACCTGAAGGTCTGTCTCTACGACTACAACTATGGGTTACGCCACCATCCTAGATGCTATTGGCAATACGCCTCTGGTGGAGCTGAGGAACCTCAGTTCCAATCCCAGGGTGCGCATTTTCGCCAAGTTGGAGGGGCAGAATCCTACCGGCAGCCTCAAGGACCGCATCGCCCACTACATGATCAAGGGGGCGGAGGAGAGCGGCGAGCTGACGCACGACCGGGTGATCCTGGAGGCCACCAGCGGCAACACCGGCATCAGCCTGGCGATGATCGGCATCATCAAGGGGTACAAGGTCAAGGTGGTGATGCCTGACAACCTGAGCGAGGAGAGGACGCAGCTTCTGCACGCTTTCGGGGCTCAGGTCGTTTACTCGGACGGAGCGCGGGGCACCAACGGAGCCATCGCTCTGGCCCAGAGGATGGCGGAGGAAGACCATCACTACTACATGCCCTACCAGTACGGGAACGAGAACAACCCCCGCGCTCACTACGAGACCACCGGCGCCGAGATCCTGCGCGACCTGCCGGACCTGGACGTGTTCGTGGCTGGCCTGGGGACAGGCGGTACGCTCACTGGGGTGGGACGCCGCCTGAAGGAGCACAATCCGAAGGTCAAGGTCATCGCTGCGGCTCCCTACCCAGGCGACCTGGTGCAGGGGCTGAGGAGCCTGGAGGAGGGGTTCGTGCCGGCGGTGCTGGACGAATCGGTGCTGGATGGGCGGATGGTGGTGGACTCCCGCACCTCCTTTGCCGCCGCCAAGGAGCTATTGCAGAAGGAGGGCATCTTCGCTGGGGTCTCGTCGGGGGCGGTTCTTCGCATCGCCCAGCGGGTCGCCCAGCGGATGGGCCGGGGGAAGATGGTGGTGCTGTTGGCCGACGGGGGCTGGAAGTACCTGTCGACCGGCCTGTGGACGAAGAGCTACGAGGAGATGCCCGAGGACATCGAGAGCAAGGTGTGGTGGTAGTGTTCTCCATCGAGAAGCACTATCTGGAAGAGATGATCGCCCACGCCCGCCAGGAGACGCCGAACGAGTGCTGCGGCGTGCTGGCGGGCAGGGACGGGCGCGTCCTCAAGCTCTATCGGGCCACCAACGCCGAACAGAGCCCTTATCGCTACGAGGTCGACTCCCGCGACCTGTTCCGCATCCACCGCGAGTGCGAGGACAGCGACTGGCAGTTCCTGGGCATCTACCACTCCCACACTGCCAGCGAGGCCTATCCCTCGCCCACGGACGTCCGCCTGGCGTTGTGGCCCGAATCGCTGTACTTCCTGGTGTCACTGCGCGACCCGCAAAACCCAGTGGTCAGGGCCTTCCGTATCCTGGACGGCCGGGTGAGCGAGGAAGAGCTCCAGGTCGTAGAGTAGAGCTGCCCAGCGATATCCTGCTCATCGGGCGGGTGCTGGGCTTGTTGAGCGGCTTGAACCGCCAGTTCGACTCTGACGTCAACCTGCTGGAGATCATAGCGAGCTACGGCGAAGGGGGAAGGAGTCTGCGATGAGTGCGAACACACCCGCCCCCGTCACTATCCGCGGCCGCCGGTTCGTGTGGGGTAGCCGCACCTATGTGATGGGGGTGATCAACGTTACCGCTGACTCTTTCTCCGGCGACGGCCTGGCGCGGGACGTGGAGGCGGCGGTGGAACAGGGCTGTCGCTTCGAGGCGGAGGGGGCGGACATCCTGGACGTGGGGGGCGAGTCCACCCGGCCGGGCTTCGAGCCGATACCGGTCGAGGAGGAGATACGGCGGGTGGTGCCGGTGATCCGCCGTCTGGTGCGGGAGACGAGCCTGCCCGTGAGCATCGATACCTACAAGGCGGAGGTGGCGGAGGCGGCGATCAGGGAGGCGGGCGCCCACATGCTCAACGACGTCTGGGGCTTCCGGCACGACGGCGAGAGGATGGCTCGCCTGGCGGCGGAGACGGGTCTGCCGGCGGTGGTGATGCACAACCAGCGGGGGCGCGAGTTCCACGACGTGATCGGCGACCTGCTGGCGGGCCTGGGGGAGAGCCTGCGCATCGCCCGCGAGCTGGGCGTCGCCGAGGAGCGGCTGATCGTCGATCCCGGCTTCGGCTTCGGCTGGGACGAGGAGCAGAACCTGGTGATGCTGCGCCGCCTGGGTGAGCTGCGGGCGCTGGGCCGGCCGATCCTCATCGGCACCTCGCGCAAGTCCACCATCGGCAAGGTTCTGGACCTGCCGGTGGAGGAGCGGCTGGAGGGGACGGCGGCCACGGTGGCGATCGCCATCGCCCACGGTGCCGACATCGTGCGGGTGCACGACGTGCAGGCGATGGTGCGGGTGGCGCGGATGACGGATGCCATCGTGCGGGGCGTGGCAGCGGCCGCCGATGTCTGACCTTACCGCCGCCGTCTACGTGGGTCTGGGGGCCAATGTGGGCAACCGCCTGGCGAACCTGCGGATGGCCCTGGACCGCCTGGGGACGCTGGCCCGCGTCGAGGGGGTCTCTTCGCTGTATGAGACGGCCCCCGTAGGCGTGAGCGACCAGCCGCCCTTCCTGAACGCCGTCTGTCGCATCGCCACCGGCCTGGAGCCGGCGGCCCTCCTGCGCTTCCTCAAGAGCGTGGAGTGGGAGATCGGGCGGCGGCCGGGCGGGCAAGCGTGGGGGCCGCGGCCCATCGACCTGGACATCCTTCTCTACGGGGAGCGGGTGATGGACACGGGGGAGCTTCAGGTGCCTCACCCTCGCCTGGCGGAGAGGGCTTTCGTCTTGGTGCCTCTGGCTGAGCTGGCGCCCGAACTACGGCATCCGCTGCTGGGCAAGACGATGGGGGAGCTTCGGGCCTCGGTGGGAGAAGAGGGGGTAAGGGAAATAGCCCCCTGGGGCTGGGAAACAGGTGGAAGGCTTGCGCCGTGAGCCGAAGGGGCTTGCGCTGCAAGATGGAAGGCTAATGGTCGTTAAGAGAATACTGGCCTCACCAGAAGGACAGGCTTCAGCCTGTCGCCGTCGGGCTTAAGCCCGACCTTCTGCCAAACACTGGCGCCACTATTTAGTTAACGACCATAAGGCTTCCGCTACAAACCGGGTGATGAGAGGAGGGAGGAATAGCGGGGGAGTGACGCTAGGGTATAGCTTCCTCTTCCTCGAGTTCCTCCTCGCCCAGCTCGCTCTCGGCGGTAAACATTGTCCAGCCGATCCAGAAGGCGAGGGCGGAGATGGCAGCGAGAGCGGCCATCACCGGCAGGGCCAGCGCGACATAGCTACGCCTGGCGGTAGCCCAGAGGAAGAAGATCATCTGGAAGACGGCGCCCGCCATGATGAGGGCGCCTGTCAGTTGTGACCGCTCCATCCTTCGACACCTCCCAACGTCACATCCGGCAGGCTCAGCGCTATTCCCGTAGCTCCGGGGGGAGAAGATTGGGGATGGAATCGACAATGGGATAGCGCTCGGAGCACTTGGGGCAGAAGAGGGAGCCGGTGACGACCTCTGCCCCCTTCTCCTCCTCCACAGTCAGCTCTAGGGGCCCCTTACAAAGGGGACAGGCCAGAATCTCCATCAGGTCCTTGCGCATCGTCCTCCCTCAGTGGCTGTTGGCTAGCGGCCATTGTAATCCCCTGGCGCTGGGCATGTCAACGAAGGTGGACGCTTCCAAGGGAGGAATCCTATAATTGGGTATTGGCTCTGTGGAGAAAGCAGGTCGGGGCGTGGCGGTCAAAACGAGCGTTCAGCGCATCCCCCTGGATCGGCGCATCTGCATCATCCACGAGGAGCGGATCGACATCCGGCCCTCGGCGGGAGCCATCGTGGTGCCGCTGGTCGGTGTCTTGTTGAGCATCGTCTGCTTCGTCGTCATTGGCCTCACCATGAATGTTCTGCCGCTGGTGATCCTGACCCTACTGCTCATTCCCAGCATCCTCGTCTTCCCCCTGGCGGCCATGGGGCTGGTGTACTCCCTGGTGGGGACGCACCTGATCATCGACGGCAACAAGCAGTCGGCCGCGTTTCAGCAGGGGCTACTGGGGCTGGGGGTAGGGACGCGGGAGATCGTGCCCTTTGGGAAGATCGACCACGTGGCGGTGGCGGAAGCGAGCCTGGGCGAAGGGGAGGCGAGGGGGCCGCTCTCGCCCATCGACGTGCGGGGCTGGGACATCGTGCTGGTCAAGAGCAACGGCAAGCGCCTGCCGATAGGCATGGTGATGGTGGCCCAGGAGAGGGAGCTGGCCGAGGAGGGATTCGGCCGCGCCATTCAGGTGGCGGAGGCGATCGCCAGGCTGGTGGGGAGGCCGATGCGGGTGGAGGCAGAGCCGGGAGAGGACGGCGGTTAGGGTCCGGGTTGGGAGCGATGAGTGCCCACAAGCCTTCCGCTAGAGGCGGGGGTGAGGGAATGAGCGCGGAGAAGGATATCCTTGCCCGCTACAGGACTATCGCGGTCGTCGGCCTGTCGGCGGACGCCGACCGGCCCAGCCACCGGGTGGCGCGCTACTTGAAGGAGCAGGGCTATCGGATCATCCCGGTGAACCCGAGGCAGCGCGAAATCCTGGGCGAGAGGTGCTACCCTGACCTTTGCTCGATACCGGGACCGGTCGAGGTGGTGCAGATCTTCCGTCAGGTCAGGGCGGTGCCGCGGGTGGTGGCTCAGGCCATATACATCGGTGCCAAAGCCGTCTGGATGCAGGAGGGGATCGTGCATCAG
>JAUYDU010000245.1 GCA_030691665.1 Chloroflexota bacterium | reverse complement strand
AGGGGAAGGCATCACAGATGAGGCGAGCCAGCTCGATCTCCGGCTCGCTGGTGGCCCCGTAGGCGGTGCCGCGACCGGCAGCCTCCGAGATGGCGGCCACGACCTGGGGGTGAGCGTGGCCGAGGATGAGGGGACCGTAGGCGCACACGTAGTCGATGTACGGGTTGCCGTCGACGTCGTAGAGGCGGGAGCCCTGGCCCCGGGCGATGACCAGGGGCTCGCCGCCCACGGCCCGGAAGGCGCGCACGGGGCTGGAGACGCCGCCGGGCATGAGCTGCTGGGCCTGGGCGAAGAGCTCGCGGGAGCGGTCGTGCTTACGTTTAGTCATTTTCCTGTAGCTCATCCCTCAATTACGTGAAAGCTTATGATCAGCGTTCAGTCACGCAGCCACACCAAGCATCTTTCTGTAGGTCACGGCTGTAGGTCACGGCCCCAGCCGTGACCCGTCCGCCAAGTCTATTTCGAGTGGAGGCGTTCTGGACTGGGCGTAGGCTCGGCAAGAGGAGTCCACCAAGTCTATTTCGAGTGGAGGCATCCTGGACTGGGCGTAGGCTCGGCAAATTGCGGCATCGTCGCTATACACCTTCTGTAGGTCACGGCCCCAGCCGTGACCCGTCCACCAAGTCTATTTCAAGTGGAGGCGTTCTGGACTGGGCGTAGGCTCGGCAAGAGGAGAATACGTAGTCTTCAGGGAATGAGACCAAACCACTCTTGACGGGGTTTAGGTGGATGTAGTTCAGAGCTGCTATGAACTGCTCCTCGCCGCGGATCGCTCGATCATAGAAACGCCGCTGCCAGATGGGGCCGCTTTCACCTAGGGTCTCACGAATTTGCTTGCTGGTAAAGCTCTTGAGGTTGCGCATAATATCCGAGATCGTGGTTAGCCCAGGAGTGATTAGCAAGTGCAAGTGTTCAGGCATAATCACGTAGCCGTGTAACTGGAAGCGCATGCGATCCCGATAGAAGCGAAGGTTATCGATAACTATCTGGCATGACCTAGGGTCCCGAAACAACGGCCTACGACCGTGCACAGTCGTTGCTATCAAGTAGCAGTGGCCTGGGACTGGGTAGCGCCGAAATTGCGGCATCGTCGCTATACACCTCGTCAGGGCTAGGGCCCTGACCTACCGGTAAACTCGCTATACACCTCGTCAGGGCTAGGGCCCTGACCTACCGGTAAGGAGCGGCTCAGAGCGGCGTGGCCGCTATCGCCCGAAGCTGCCCCAGATAGAGCTGAGCGATGCCCTCCACCAGCTTCTGGCCGGCCTCGGCGCTGGCCCTTGTCGGGTCACCGCCGCCGCCGGAGTCGCTCAGCTCTCCCGCAAACCATGTGAGGTTGCCGCCGGAGAACTTCTGGTCGGGCTTGGCCACCTTCTCCTGCCTGACGCCCTCCGGCCTCAGATACAGAGCGATGGCAGTGGCCACCTCGCCGGCGTGAAAGTCGAGGGGACGTTCTCCGAACACTTCAGTCACCAGAGGGACCCAGGCTTCGCCCCCGGCGGCCAGGCGCCAGACCAAAACCTTCTTGCCCTGGTTACGCGCCCGCGCCCTGGCCTCCAGACAGGCGTGGTACAACTGATGGCCGCCGCAGCCTTCGGCCACTACCAGGCGGCGGAAGCCGTGCGCGACCAGGCTATCCAGGATCTCGCCCACGATGCGGGCATGGGTTTCGGCGCTGATGCTGATAGTGCCGGGAAAGGCCATGTGCTCCTCGGCGGGACCGTAGGGCAGCGTCGGCAGCACGTAGACCCTGATGCCCTCCTGCTGAGCCAGCCTGGCCGCTTCGCTGACGAAGGTGCTAATCAGGAACGAATCGACATCCACGGGCAGGTGGGGGCCCTGCTGCTCGGTGCAGCCGGCGGGCAGCACCACGATGGCGTCGGCCCTGGCGGCGTCTGCGATCTCCTCGGAGGTCAGGTCAGCGTAGTAGATGGACATCGTGTCCCCTTCGAGCGGTCAGGGCTGGGGCCCTGACCTCAGGGGCGCCTGGTCAAGATACCCAGCAGCTCGGACAGCGCCCCGATCTCGGCATCCGGCGCGGGCATGTCCGCGGGCAGGGGACGACGAGCGCGGTTCAGCCAGACGACGGGCACCCCCGCCCGGCGAGCGCCCACGATGTCGGGCATGGGGTTGTCGCCCACGTAGAGGATGTGGCGGCGCTCCAGGCCGAGCATCCGCGCCAGGTGGTCGAAGATGGCTGGGTTGGGCTTGAGGGCCCCCGCGATTTCCGACGAGACCACAGCGTCGAACTCCAGGCTGTTCCTGGCCAGGCAGGCGTGAAGGAAATCGTCGTCGGCGTTGGAGAGGATGGCCAGTCGGTAGTGAGGCCGCAGGGCCGCCAGCACGCCGGGCACCTCGGCATCGGCCGCGGCCCCCGCCAGCTCCTGCTTGAGGCGAGCGGCGGCCAGCCGGCCGTCGCCCTGGAAGCCCAGCTCCCGCGCCGCCCGCTCGAACTGGAAGGCCCAGGCCTCCTCGTAGCGGCGATAGACGGGCGGGGACGTGTTCTCGCCCCGAAACACCCTGGCCGCCTCCACGAACCGCTCCCAGAGGGCCTCGGCGTCCGCCGTCACGCCCTGGGCACGAGCGATCTCGTGCAAGGTGCGGATGAACTGGGGGGCGGCGAAGTCGATGATGGTGCCGTAGCAGTCGAAGGCAATGGCACGGATATTAGCCACAGATAAACACAGATTTTTCACAGATTTCATCAGTAGACGAGCCGCCTAACTTGGACACCTTTCGGGCCGAAGTTCAAAAGGAGGCCGACCTTGATCCCCGTCGCTTTGAGATAGTGCAATAGCTGTGCCTCGTGAACAGATGACAAACCGTCTGTAGCCTTGATCTCACAAATCACTCTGTCGTGGACAAGGACATCGGCGTAATAGACGCCAACAGGGTGACCCTTGTACCTAACTTCGATCTCCGCCTGTGGCTGGGCGAGAATGCCACGGCTGGTCAACTCCTGCACAATGGCTGTTTCATAGACTTTTTCTAAGAAGCCATAACCAAGCTCGCGGTACACCTCATATGCCGCCCCAATAATCTCCCGCGTCACTTCCTCATGCGGATATTCTGCGCGCCTGGGACGGGGCGGGGCCGGTTTCTGTGTCTTATCTGTGTTCATCTGTGGCTAATCACTATCTGTGGCTATTCTCTCAGCCACCTCGCGGCCTCCTTGGCGTGATAGGTGATGATGATGTCCGCACCGGCCCGCTTGATGGCGGTCAGCACCTCCAGCGTCACCAGCCTCTCGTCCAGCCAGCCATTCATCGCGGCCGCCTTCACCATGGCGTACTCGCCGCTCACGTTGTAGGCGGCCAGGGGCAGGTCGAAGCGCTGGCGGGCGCGGGCGATGACGTCCAGGTAGGCCAGGGCCGGCTTCACCATGACGATGTCCGCCCCCTCC
>JAUYDU010000200.1 GCA_030691665.1 Chloroflexota bacterium | reverse complement strand
AGGGCGACGCCGCCCACCGACTCGGGCGGGCAGTCCAGGGCCTTGAGGGGATAGCTCACGAAACCGGAGCCGAGAACCTCCTGCACCGTGACCGGCGAGCGCAGGTGGGCATGGGGGTTGCTGACACCGTTGCTCCGGTTCTTGACGACCACCCGCGCCGCCTGCTCCTCCGTCACGCCGTACTTGTGCGCGTAAGCGTTGGCCTGCATGGCCAGGGTGGTGATCTGGCAGGCTCCCAGGCGGCGGGTGAACAGGGGGTCGAAGATGACGTTGCTCACCGTCTGGATAGAGGCCTCGCGGTGGCCGTGGCCCGCCACCAGGCAGGTGTCGAACAGACCGGAGGCGATGCGCAGGTAGGCGTAGGCCAGGGCCATGATCCCGTCCTCGCCCACGTGGCTGGAGTCCTTGAGATAGCCACCGGCCGCCATGCAGGTGTGCATGTCGGAGATGGTGCGGCCGTCTATAGCGTCCCAACCGGAGACGATGACGGTATCGATGTCGCCGTTCTCCAGGGCCGCATGGGCCAGGGCCCTCTTGGTGGCCTCGAAGTCCAGTTCGTGGTACATGTACTGGTCTTTCGCCTCTTCGTGCTTGGTCTGGCCGATGCCAACGATGGCCACACGTCTGGGCATATCGCTCTCACCTCGCTTTCAGACTGCGGCAGGTCGTCCGCCACCCCCGCCTGAAGGCGGGGGCATCCGCCCTTGATCCCTAATGCCGCACCCTTCAGGGTGCGGTGATCTAGCACCACCTTCACATTGCCAAGCCGTTCGTCGCGCCGACCAGGCAAAGCAGCAAAAGCATATCACACCTGTCTCGGCAGGATAAGCTGTAATCTGGCCTATATTCAGTCCTTTTAAGGGCCAAATCTGGTATAATGCCTGACGCTGTGCCTTGCTAGGACAACAGGAGCATCAATGGCAGACCGGGTAGCGATCATCGGCGTCGGCCACACGCAGTTCCGGGCCACCAGCCCGGGCGTTTCCTACAAGGAGCTGATGTTCGAGGCGGCGACCAGGGCCTACGCCGACGCCGGCGTCGACCCCCGCCGCGATATCGATAGCTTCGTCTGCTGCTCCGAGGACTTCAACGAGGGCACGGGCATCTTCGACGAGTACGTCCCCGACCAGTTGGGGGCGGCCCTGCGGCCCGTCCACACCATCGCCGGCGACGGCCTCCAGGGGCTGATCGCCGCCTACATGCAGATCCTCACCGGCGCCTTCGAGGTGGTGGCGGTGGAGGCCCACAGCAAGGCCTCTAACATCCTCACCCCCCACCATGTGCTGGCCCTGGCCCTCGATCCCGCCTTCGTGCGCCCTCTGGGGGCCAACCCCGGCTTCGTGGCCGGCCTGGAGATGAGCCGCTACCTGGCCGAGTCGGGGACGACCCGCGAGCAGTGCGCCGAGGTGGTGGCCAAGAATCGCACCAATGCCCTGTTCAACGAGGCCGCGGCCTACGGGGCGGACCTGGAGGCGGAGGACGTGCTGGCAGCCGAGCCCACCTTCTCGCCCCTGGGCCGCCTGGACATGAGCGCCCCCGCCGACGGGGCGGTGGTGGTGGTGCTGGCTTCGGAGGCCCGAGCCGAGGCGCTGGCGGCCGACGCCGTGTGGATCCTGGGCGCCGGCTGGTGCACCGATAGCCCCGCCCTGGACAGCCGCCAGTGGGGGACGGCCGCCTACGCCCGCCTGGCCGCCCAGCAGGCCTACCGGCTGGCGGGCATCGCCAGCCCCAGCCGCGAGATCGACTTCGCCGAGGTGGACGACACCTTCTCCTACAAGGAGCTTCAGCACCTGGAGGCCCTGGGCATCTTCCGCGCGGGCGAGGCGGGGCTGGCCACCGCAGAGGGGCTGACGCTGCTGGACGGGGAGTTCCCGGTGAACCCCTCGGGGGGAAGCCTGGGGGTGGGCTATCTGGGCGAGGCTAACGGGCTCCAGAAGATGGTGGAGGTGGTGCGCCAACTGCGGGGCGAGGCGGGCCAGCGCCAGATCCCCGACGTGGAGGTGGGCCTGGCCCAATCGTGGCGGGGCGTGCCCACGGCTACGGGGGCCGTGGTGGTGGTCGGCAGGGAGTAAGGTGTGAAGAAGAATGTAGCGGAGGCCTTCAGGCCTCCACGACAATGGAAGGCTAATGGTCATCAACAAAATAACCTCACATCCCGCCCGTAGGGGCGGAGCTTCAGCTCCGCCCAGGGCCGAGCTAAAGCTCGGCCCCTACAGGGTTGTCACCCTGTCTGACGGTATGGGTGAGAGAAGCACTTATTTGGTTTAACGACCATAAGCCTTCCGCTACAACGCTGAGCATACCTTGGAGGGGTAGGATATGGGCTTGCGCAGAGTAGCCGTCGTCGGCGCGGGCATGACCAAGTTCATGCGGCGCGCCCTGGAGACCGGTCGCGAGCTGTCCTGGCAGGCGGCCAGCATGGCCCTGGAGTCGTGCGAGCTGACCCGCGAGGACATCGACTGCGTGGTTATCGGCAGCGCCCCCGATGTGTTCGACAGCGTCCACATGAAGGGCGAATACCTGGCCGACGGCGCCGGCGCCTGGCAGAAGCCGGTGATGCGGGGCTTTGTGGGGGGCGGCACCGGCGTGTTCGCCCCCATCCAGGGGTGGTATCACGTAGCCTCGGGCCTGTTCGACACCTGCCTGGTAGTAGCGGAGGAGAAGATGTCCACCTGCCTGCCCCACCCGCAGGCGGCCTTCCTCACCATCTTTGACAGCATTCTGGAGCGCCCCCTGGAGCCTAACCTGATCTGGATCTTCGCTCTGGAGATGCGCCGCTACATGGCGGTGCACGGCATCAGCAAGCGGGACATCGCCCTGGTCTCGGTAAAGAACAAGCACAACGCCCTCGACCACCCCTGCGCCCAGGTGGCGGAGGAGATCACGGTGGACGACGTGCTCAACTCCGAGACCCTGGTGTGGCCGGTGAACCGCCTGGACGTCAGCCCCGTCAGCGACGGCGCCGTGGCCATCGTTCTGGCTGCCGAGCACGTGGCCAAGCGGGTGACGGACAAGCCGGTGTGGCTGGACGGGGTGGGCTGGCACCTGGACTCCTCCTACTGGACCAACCGCGACCTGTACTACCCCAAGTACGTGGAGTACGCTGCTCGCATGGCCTATCGCATGGCGGGGATCACCGAGCCCCGCAAGCAGATCAACATCGTCGAGCCCTACGACCCCTTCTCCTACAAGGAGCTGCATCACCTGGAAGGCCTGCTGCTGTGCGGGAAGGGCGAGGCGCCCCAGCTCACCGCCGACGGGGTGACCCAGCGCAACGGCGACCTGCCCGTCTGCCCCTCGGGCGGGCTGTTGGGGGTGGGCAACCCCATCGCCGCCGCCGGGCTGATGAAGGTGGCGGAGATCTTCTGGCAGCTTCGGGGAGAGGCGGGCAAGCGGCAGGTGCCCGGCAAGCCCATCACCGGCCTGGCCCAGGCCTGGGGCGACCTGATGCAGGTGGGCACCGTCGTGGTGATGCGCATCTAGGGCAGGAGGGCGGCTGGTTCATGATTGGTGGGCTTGTGCCTCCTAGGTTCACGCGACCCCAGCCTCAAGGCTGGGGCATGCGGAGGCGAATCGATGCCCCCGCCTTCGGGTCTTAGAGAAAATAAAAACAGCCCTGAGGGTTGAAACCCTCAGCTTTGGGGAAGCTGCGGGATTTATCCCGCAGAGGTGAATCTAAATGGTTGAGCACCTTTAGGCGGGGGTCGAGAACACACCCACCAAGGCCGAACCACTAACCAGGAGGCAGGGAGAGTGACGACAGAGAGGGAGTTCCCCGGCACGCCCCTGAGCGATAGCGACATCAGCCAGGGGAAGGTGCTGGTCATCGAACACGAGCCCAATGCCCGCTACGCCTGGGACACCGGCATCGCCATCGGCCGCTTCCTCGCCGAGCTGAAGAGCGGGCGCATCATCGGTCGGCGCTGCCACCGCTGCCGCCGTACGCTGGTGCCGCCGCG
>JAUYDU010000099.1 GCA_030691665.1 Chloroflexota bacterium | reverse complement strand
CCGGCAGGTCCGGCAGGTCCGGCAGGGACATGTACATGTGCGACAGGCAACCTTGTTCCGGGCTACAACGTTGCAGTGGTAGGCGCCTCTACCTACCAGGGCCGGGGGACCTTCAATGGCGGGATCAACTTCTCGCAAGGCGCGTTCACCAAGAGTTCCCTGGGCGGCTCTGCCAAGGTAGGCATAGAGAGCAGCGGGGTTTCGGTCTATAACGCCAGTGGCAACATCCAGGCAACGAGCCTGGCGGTGAGCGGGAGCAAGAGCGCCGTTGTTGAGACCTCACAAGGCAACCGACTCCTCTACACTGAGGAGTCTAGCGAGGTCTGGTTCACCGACTACGGCTTCGGGCAACTCAAGAACGGGCGTGCCGTCATCCAGATGGAGCCACTCTTCGCCGAGACCGTTAACCTTGACCAGCCTTACCACGTGTTCGTCCAAGCCTACGGCGACGCCGACCTGTACGTGAGCCAGCGCACGCCCACCTCCTTTGAGGTCGTCGTGCGCGAAGGCGACCCCAACGCGGAGTTCTCCTATCGCCTGGTGGCAAAGAGGCTGGGGTTCGAAGATGCTCGCCTGGAGGTTGCGCCATGAGGCGAGTAGGCTGGGAAGCTAGAGACGGTTTTATGCACGGGGGCACAGGTACGTGAAGCCAGGGGAAGGAGATAGGGTATGAGACGAAAGATGCGCAGCGTCATCTTGGCGGGCGTTGCGGCAGGCCTGGTTCTGGCGGTGGCCGGGAACCTCGCGGTACTGGCCCAGGCAGGTTTCCGGCTGCCTTGGGCAACGCAGGCCATTGGAGGCGGTTCCACCGCCTCTTCCCACTATCAGTTGCGTGGCTCCTTGGCCGGAGTGGCTGGCAGAGCCACGAGCCCACACTATGTCCTCCAAGGTGGGTTCTGGCCTGGATCCCGGAGACTACAGACGGAAGGTGCGCCGCTGGTGCCAACGCCTACACCCACGCCGACTCCTGCGGCGACGGCTACGCCCACGGCTACGCCTACCCCTACGCCTGCGCCCACGCCAACACCTACGCTAACGCCTACGCCGACTCCTACCTCTGTGCTGCTAGCACCTACACCGACCCCTACGCGTACACCAACTCCGTCTCCCACTCCCTCACCAACCCCCATTCCTGGAACAGCCTTGGCCAGCTTTGAGCCAGCAGCCATCAAAGCCAAGACAGGCGACGAGTTTGTGGTGGGTATCTCCGTGGGTCCTGGAGTTCACGGCGTAAGCGGAGGAGAGGTTATTGTGTCTTTCCCCTCGGCGGTGCTGGAGGTGGTCTCCTACGAGCCAGGCACACTCCTCGGAAGCAATCCCATCGTTGGCGCGAGAGAGTTGGATCCGTCGTCTGGGTCCATTCGTATGGCCCTGGCGCGGCAAGGAGCGACTACCGTTCTCACGGCACCGGGCAACTTCATGATCGTTCGTTTCAGGGTCAAGCAGGGAGCACAGGTTGGGACTTACCAGGTCAGTGTGAAGACCTTCGGCCTCTCTGACGAGCGATTTGTGGCTCTGCCTGTCTCACTTCCAGAACCGGCCGTGGTACAGATAGGTCCGGTGCTCGTCGGTGATGCAAATGGTGACAGCGCGGTCGACTATAGGGACCTCGCAATGCTCGGGGCTGCTTACGGGACAAGGCAGGGAGAACCTGGTTTCGACGCGAGGGTAGATTTCAATGGGGACGGTATCGTTGACTACCGCGATCTAGCAATGCTGGGGGCTAACTATGGTAAGACCAGTTAGCCTGCCTAAGGCAGGGTGCGGACTAGCAGTGTTGGTGGCGGGTGTCCTCCTGCTTCTTGTCGCATGTACTCAGACATCACCGACCTCCTCTCCAACGCCGACGCCGACAGGCACACCCACAACTGTAGTTCCATCAATCCGTACCCCTACACCTACTGTTCCCATAGAGCCAACTCCAACTCGCCCGCCTTCGCCGAGCCCGACTCCGTTTGCCAAGGTGCTCGGGTGGATATCAGCGCCCCGAGATCCTGTTGCTCCGGGCAGTGTTGTCGAGGCAGCAGTGGTGGTAAATCCAGGCCCCTTGGGCATAAGCAGCGGGGAAGCAACACTATCCTTTAATCCTCAGATATTCGAGGCCGTTGATGTGCAACCCGGCTCTCTATTAGGTTCCCAAGCTCTTGTCGGATTCAGGCAGATTGACAACGTGGCCGGTACAGTAAAGGTCGCCATCGCCCGCACGGGCTCCACTCATGTCCCATCACCCAGTGGAAATTTCGTTGTCACTCGCTTGAAGGTTAAGGATTCTGCACTCGCAGGTGAGTATGGCATTGGGCTTCGACTTGCCCTCGCGGATCATCAATTCAAGAGCGTGGCCGTGGCAGTAGAGGGGGGAAAAGTGACAGTAGTCAAGTAGGATCTCCCAGGGATAGAAGCTTGTCTTAAACGTCAGGCGCAAGCTCGACAAGGTGGAAGACCTGAGTCACGTAGGCCCGAGAAACACCTAAACCAATACCAAGGTGAAACCCGCAGAGTCGCCGCGATATGCCATATGACAAGGGAGATACCATGTAGATCCCACCTTGGTTTTAGTATAGGTGCTTGGCCAGGTCGGCCTTGGAGTTGACTTTGCCAAGGTCAAAACGGCGCTGCCAGTCCTGGGCCAGGACCAGAGGGTTCCGGTATAGTTTCAGACGTCTGGACATCGGCCCTCATGCGACTGCCTCAGAATGGTGCACCGCGACCTCGTAGGTGAGCGGGTCAGGTGAATCAGGGGTGGCTGAGTAGCAGGGAGGAGATCAGTGTCCACGGTCGCATTATGGAGCGACTCCGAACAACATGCAACAATAATTATCAGCAATTTCTCAGCTATGATGTCCAGACGTCTGAGACTACGTCCTCATTCGGCTGAACAAGCCCGACGCCAAGACGGCCGTATTTGGGGCGTTCGTGGAGGCCATCAGGGGACGTACGATTCAGCCTCAGGTGGTGAGGCCCACCGGTGAATGTCTTGCGCTTCAGCGATAATTCCGGATATGAATGGAGCCGCCCTGTCTATGTGGGCGACAAGACCGTGTTCAACGCCGTGGCCTGCGACAACCAGTTTGAAGTCGACCTTGCGTCGTTCTTGGACAGAGTGCCGGATGTTGCGGCTCACGCCAAGAACAACCTCTATGCCCATTTCAGCCTTGACTACCAGAGTTCGGAGGGAGCCATCAGGTACTACTACCCGGACTTCCTCGTCAGAACGGTGCCTGGGGAGATGTGGATGGTGGAGACCAAGGGCATTGAGGACGTTGAGGTGCAGCGCAAGGATGCCCGCGCAGCTCAGTGGTGCCTGGACGCTTCAGCCGTGGCAGGCATGACATGGCGGTACTTGAAGGTCCCGTACAAGGTCTTTCAGGCCTCAACTGCCAGGAACTTCGCAGAACTGATTTCAGAGATAGTAGCCAAGAGCGCCTGAAAAGGAAGCCCTTTCCGACGGCCCCTGAACAACTTCGTTCTAGCCTGATGACGGCTTTGTACCCTTTAATGGCAGGCATTGAACCCAACTGGACTTGATTGATGACAGATGCTCAGCGGGCGTGAGATGGCCGAGCTTACATTGAACGATTCAGCGTATTGTTCACATCGGGGCCTAAGCTGAACATGTTGGCTTTCGTTGCAGTGTAGACGAACATTCCAAGGCTTTGGCCTGCGCCACGTTGCCCAGGGACATCTGCTCTCAGTCTGATTGAATCCGTTCCGTGTCCCCCTTTCCCTTTCCTAACCCTCTCTTGACACTGCTCCTGCTTTGAAGCCAGGGCAATCCCATGAATCGTGAGCCAGTGCCAGAACGCTTACGCGGTTTCGTCGCCGAAGACGGCGCCCATGCTTCGCGCAGCTTCCATCAGTGGATGGTCTAGTGGGACGCGCCGCTGCTTGCCGGCAGGCGTCGAGATGTCCACCGACTCAATGCGCGCGTTGCGCAGGCAGACCATCTTCCCAAACTCTCCGGCGGCCACCAGGTCCATCGCCTTCTTGCCAAACAGAGTGCCCAAGGTCCGATCGTATGGGGAGGGGGGCCCACCGCGCTGCAGGTGCCCCAGCACCGTCACGCGGGACTCGATGCCAGTGAGGTCCTCAATTTGCTCGGCCACCTTGCGGCCCACGCCGCCCAGGCGTACTGGCTCAGGGCTGTCCTTGATGATGCGCTCTACCACCACCTGACCACCCTTCTCCCTGGCGCCCTCCGCCACCACCACCAGGCTGAAGCGCTTGCCCTTGTGGCTGCGCGCCAGCACCTCCCTGCACACCGCGCGGACGTCGTATTCGATTTCGGGGATGAGGATGATGTCGCTGCCACCCGCCACGCCGGCGGTGAGGGCCAGCCAGCCCGCGTTCCTGCCCATGGTCTCGATGACCATGTCGCGGTGGTGGGACATGGCGGTGGTGCGGATGCGGTCGATGGCGTCGGTGATGACGTTGACGGCGGAGTCGAAGCCGAAGGACTGGTCGGTGCCGTACAGGTCGTTGTCAATGGTCTTGGGGATGCCAACGATGTTGAGGCCCAGCCTGGAAAGGCCGAAGGAGATGGTCATCGAACCGTCGCCGCCCACGCAGACCAGGGCGTCCAGACCGTGCTTCTGATAGACACGCCGCACGGTCTCGCTCTCGTCAGTGGATGAATACTGGCCGTCGGAAGACTTGTGCCAGAAGTTGAAGGGGTCAGCCTTGTTGGAGGTGCCCAGGATGGTGCCGCCTGCACACACGATGCCGGAGACGCTTTCGTAGGTGAGGCGCATGGACTTGTCCTCTATCAGCCCATAGTAGCCGTCCTCGAAGCCGATGACCTCGTAGCCGTGCTTGAGGAAGGCCG
>JAUYDU010000068.1 GCA_030691665.1 Chloroflexota bacterium | reverse complement strand
GATCCCCCACGCCGTCGGCATCGCCCTGGCCAGCAAACTGAGGGGCGAAAAGGACGTGACCATCGTCTACTTCGGAGACGGCGCCACCAGCGAGGGGGATTTCCACGAGGGCCTGAACTTCGCCGCCGTCCGCCGCCTGCCGGTCATCTTCTTCTGTGAGAACAACGGCTATGCCATCTCCGTGCCTCTGAGCAAGCAGATGGCCGTCGCCAACGTGGCCGACAGGGCCGAGGCCTACGGCTTTCCCGGCATCACCGTCGACGGCAACGATGTCGTGGCTGTGTACCAGGCTACCAAGGCGGCGGTGGAGCGCGCCCGCCGCGGCGGCGGCCCCTCCCTCATCGAGGCCCGCACCTATCGCCTCGTCCCCCACTCCAGCGACGATGACGACCGCCGTTACCGCAGCCGCGAGGAGGTTGAGGAGTGGCGAGGCAAGGACCCGCTCCCGCGCCTGAAGGCGTACCTCCAGCTACTGGGAGCGCTCTCCCACGAGCAGGACGACGAGATCCACCGGCGGGTGGCCCGCGAGGTGGATGACGCCACCGATTTCGCCGAGCAGAGCCCCTATCCCCAGCCCGAGGACGCCCTGACCAACGTGTACGGCGCCGAGGAAGGATGACAAGCCATGGCCACCAAGTCCGTTATCGAAGCCGTGCGGGAGGCCCTCCACGAGGAGATGAGCCGCGACGAGCGGGTGCTCATCCTGGGCGAGGATGTGGAGCAGGGAGGCGTCTTCCGCGCCACCGAGGGGCTGCTGAACCAGTTTGGGCCGGACCGGGTTTTGGACACGCCCCTGGCCGAATCGGCCATTGTCGGCGTGGCCATCGGCGCTGCCCTCAATGGCTTCCGGCCGGTGGCCGAGATCCAGTTCGCCGACTTCATCTATCCGGCTGTCGACCAGATCATCAGCGAGGCCGCCAGGCTGCGCTACCGCTCGGCCGGCGCCTTTACCTGTCCCCTGGTCATACGGGCACCCTACGGTGCCGGCGTTCACGGCGCCCTCTACCACTCCCAGAGTGTGGAGGCCCTGTTCTGCCATGTCCCCGGTCTGAAGGTGGTGACGCCGGCCACCCCCTACGACGCCAAGGGCCTCCTCAAGGCAGCCATCCGTGACCAGGACCCCGTTCTCTTCTTCGAGCACAAGAAGGCCTATCGCCTCATCAAGGGCGAGGTGCCCGAAGGCGACTACGTCGTGCCCATCGGCCGGGCGGAAGTCAAACGGCCCGGCGACCACGTTACCCTCATCGCCTACGGCCTCATGCTGCATCACTGCCTCCAGGCCGCCGAGGTCGTGGCCGAGGACGGGCTGAGCGTCGAGGTCATCGACCTGCGGACGCTATCGCCCCTGGACAAGGAGACTATTCTGGATTCGGTGCGCAAGACGGGCAAAGTCCTCATCGTCCACGAGGATAACCTGACCGGCGGCCTGGGCGGCGAGGTGGCGGCCATCATCGCCGCGGAGGCCTTCGACTATCTCGATGCCCCCGTCACCCGCCTGGCCTCCCCTGATGTGCCGGCCATGCCCTATAGCCCACCCCTGGAAGAATACTGCCTCCCCAATCCCGACAAGATCGCCGCCGCTCTCCGCAAGCTGGCGGCCCACTGAGCCGAGGCGGAGCCATGGCCACCACGGTCGTAATGCCCCAGCTAGGGGAAAGCGTCACCGAGGGCACCGTCAGCAAGTGGCTGAAGCAGGTGGGCGACTGGGTGGACAAGTACGAGTCGCTGGTAGAGGTGATCACCGATAAGGTCAACGTGGAGATTCCCTCGCCGGTGACCGGCCACCTGCGAGAGATTCTGGTGCCCGAGGGCATGACGGTGGCCGTGGGCGAGACGCTGGCGGTGATCGAGGAGGCGGTGGAGGCCCCGCTGCCCGAGGCAGCCCCGGAGCAGCCTGCGGTCGTCGCCGCCACAGCCGCCGAGGCCCCAGGCGACGTCGCCCCACAGGTGCGGGCGCGGGCCACGCCCCGTGTGCGTCGCCTGGCCCGCGAGCTGGGCGTGGACCTGGTGGCCGTCTCTGGCAGTGGCCCCGGCAACCGCATCACCGAGGAGGACGTGCGCAGCTTCGCCGCCAGGGCGGCTCCGGCGGGGGAAGGGGTCGCCGCCGCTCCCCCACATCCACTCGTCCCTGAGGAGGAAGAGGTCATTCCTGTCGGGCCGGTGCGCAAGACCATCGCCGAACGCATGGTGCAGAGCAAGCGCACCGCGCCCCACGCCTGGCTCATGGTCGAGGTGGACGTCACCCCCTTGGTCAGGCTGAGGGAATCGATAAAGGAGGAATTCAGCCGCCGCTACGGCGCTGACCTCACATACCTTGCCTTCGTGGTCAAGGCCGTGGCCGAGACCCTGCGCGAGCAGCCCATCCTCAACTCCACCTGGGCCGAAGACAAGATCGTCATCAAGAAGCGGCTCAACATCGGCATAGCGGTGGCCCTGGACGACGGCCTCATCGTCCCCGTCATCCACGACGCCGACCGCAAGAGCATCGCCGACCTGGCCCGGGCCATCGCCGACCTTACGGCGCGGGCTCGCGCTGGCAAGCTGACCCTGGCCGACGTTCAGGGAGGCACGTTCACCGTCAACAACCCCGGTGCCTTCGGCTCGCTGATCAGCATGCCCATCATTCACCAGGGGCAGGCGGCCATCCTCACCATGGAGGCCATAGTCAGGCGGCCGCTGGTCATCGATGACGCCATCGCCATCCGCTCGGTCATGAACCTCTGCCTCTCCTTCGACCACCGCATCCTCGACGGCGCTGTGGCAGGCCGCTTCCTGCGAGGCGTGAAGGAGCGGCTGGAGAGCTTCGGGCCCGACACCCACATCCTTTGACGATGCCGGATACCACAGAAGCGCCGTCATCCTCTCTCCTGGCCGGCCGCCCCGACTGGCTTAGAGTGAGGCTGGTGCAGGGCGAGAACTACCGCGAGCTGAAGACGCTGCTGCGTGGCCAGGGCCTCCACACCGTCTGCGAGGAGGCGCTCTGCCCCAACATCTACGACTGCTGGGAGCAGCGGACGGCCACTTTTCTCATCCTGGGGCGTATCTGCACTCGCCGCTGCTCCTTCTGCGCCATCCCCA
>JAUYDU010000046.1 GCA_030691665.1 Chloroflexota bacterium | reverse complement strand
CGCCGTCGCCTGTGGCGTAGCGGATGAGGAGATAAGTCCGACCATCGAAATCATCGCCGCGTTTATGGTTGATCATGGTCGTCCCTCACGGATCGGTGTACTTGACCGGGACCGGATTGTTCTGCTCGATGTGCTGAGGGTCTTCAGCGCGCCAGGTCTTCCAAGCGTAGCCGCGATCGCCGTCGAGGTTAAAGTTCGGGATCTTTCCCTGCTGCAGGCGTTCGGCGATGAGTTGCGCAGAGAACGTCAAGGCGTTGCCTAATTGGTGCTTCATCCAGGTGTTCGTGTCGACTTCATGCGTGAAGGGAGCAGCCCCGATCCCCGGATACGGCCCTTTGGCGCTGTGGAGCTGGGCCACCACCGCATCGTAGACGGGGTTGACGGGATAAATATTGCTGATGAATGCCTTGGGAAGCATCCCGTGGAACGGCTTCGGCATCGGCTCGGCCATCGGCTGCTCCATCGGCGTAGTCGGATAGCGGAGATGGTGCGTGAGATTTGTCGTGGAACTGTGCGCGACTTGCTTGCGCGGATACTTGTTGAAATCCGCCGCCGGACCGCCCGTCAACTGAACGAAGTCCGTGTTGAGCAGCGCCAAACCCCAGGGCGCCTTGTCGAGGTCGCGCGGCTCGGGGAACAACAGGCCGGCCAGCACGAGCTCGAAGCGTAGATTGTCGTAGATCTCCCAGACAGCCTTCTGAATCTGATAGATCAGCCATTTCGCAAAATCCAGCGCCTCGTTGAATAGCAGCTGCAGGATGGCCACGGCATTATTGACGATCCAGTTGCTCGTCGCGGCGATGACGTCGAGGAGCCATTCCGCGAACGCGAACAGCGCGGCGAAGATGTTGGCGAGGTTAAAGCCGCCGCCGCCCGGAGGGCCGCCACCGCCGGGGAATGCCGGCAGGCTGTTAACGTAGCTGTTGATCAGAGCAGCCGCTGCCCCGCCCGGCGGCGGGACGGGCGTGGGCGGCAGAACGCCGCCGATCTCCGTCGCGCGGATGAAGAACCTCAGCCACAGACGGTAAGCGGCGTCGACGTCCGCTGGGCCCAGCATCGGCGGGTGATCGACGGCGGAATAGACGCCTTTGAGCGCTTGGACGAAGAGCTCCTTTAGCTTCGGCGGTAGCTTCTCCCCGGGAAATGCGACCAGCCGATAATAGTAGCTGCCGGAGATCGCATCGGGGAGATAGTGGTCCTCCGTCCCGAGGTTCAGGCATTTTCTCGTTGCTTTCGGATCGGGGTAGAACCGGCGGGCATAGGCATCGATCCAGTTCTCCACGAGGTGGTGCCGGCGCCAATGCATCCGGAACGGGCCGCCGACGATTGTGTTGACGAACGGGTGGCCGATGACATCGGTGGCGATGTGGGTCGCATAGCCGAGGGCGTAGCGCTGCAGATCGGCGTCGGCGCCTGCCAATTTCCAGAGCTGTGACGAGAAGTCGCCCGTCCGCCGATAGTGCAGGGTGTCGAACCAGTACCACTCCGTCTCGGGCGCACCTTTCTGAACCTTCGGGTAGACGAAATAGAACGGGTCAACATTCTGGACAGCGAGGTTGGCGACCGCCGTCAACGCCGTGGTGGACAACAGGTTTGCGGTGGCGCCGAGCTGCTGGAACAGGCCTTTGAACAACGCGTTGTCAACCGCAGCGACCGCGTCCTCGATCTGATCTGCGATCGGGTCGACATAGGTCTCGAAGAATTCTCGCAGCGGCTCGAACGCGTCGTAGACCTTGAAGATGCCATTAACGAGGCCGGCCAGCTCGTTGCCGTATTCCTTGACCGAGAAGAAGAGGAAGTCCGGCCCCATGCTGCCGAAACCCAAATAGGGGCTGCAAGGATCGGCATTGATGATGGCTGCCAGCTTATTGCCGCTGACACCGCCAAGCCCGCTGAGATAGGGGCGGTACCGACGCTCGACGATCAGATGGACGATTGGACCAGGCATGGTGTTCTCCTAATGGTTCCTTCGGCGGCAATCCCCGCCGCGTCGTGCCAAGCCAGATGCTCGCCAACTGGGTTGGCCGTTTCGACCGCATACTACCACCGGCTCTGGCGCACGTCAAGAGCGTCAGGTGATGGAGCAGCTCGCTTGGCTTCGAGGAGCATTCTGAGCTTGACAGCCCTGGTGCCTGAATATATCATTGGCTCTCCTGACATTAAGGGGGTGAACATGAAACTCCAGAAGCTCTTCGAGCCCATTCGCATAGGCAGCCTCACGTCCCGGAACCGCATCAAGATGCCCGGCGTGGCCACCGCCTATCCCGATAAGGGGCTGGTCACCGACCGGATGGTCGACTTCTACGCAGCCCGGGCCAGGGGAGGGGTCGGGCTCATCGCCATCAACACCTCGCCCTTCCACCGCGCTGGCCTGTCCCTGCGTACCCCCTGCATCGCCGACGATAGCTACCTCCCCGGCCTGAGCCGCCTGGCGAGGGCCGTGAAGGAGCATGGGGCCAGCGTGGTGGCCCAGGTAAGCCTCGCCGAAGAGTGGGCCCCAGGGCAGGAGGAGCCCGAGCTGGTGGGGCCCTCCGACGTGGTGGTCTCGCGCCGCCCCGGAGCCCATAAGCCCAGGCCCCTAACCGTGGAGGAGATAGCCTTTACCGCGGAAAGGTTCGGTGAGGTCGCCCGGAGGGCCCGCGCCGCAGGCTTCGACGGGGTGGAGGTCCACGCCGCCGTGGGGCGGCTCATCAGCCAGTTCATGTCCCCCCACACTAACCAGCGCACCGACCAGTATGGCGGCAGCCTGGAGAACCGGATGCGGTTCTTCCTGGATATTATCGATGGCATCCTGGGGCAGGTGGGCCGGGACTATGCCCTCATGGTGCGCATCTCGGGCGAGGACTTCATGCCCGAGGGCCACACCCTGGAGGACGCCAAGCTGGTGGCGGGGATGCTGGAGCGGGCCGGGGTGCACTCCATCGATGTCACCACCGGCTGGCACGAGGCCCCGGTGCCCTCGGCCCAGATGTCGGTGCCCCGCGGCTACTGGGCCTACCTGGCCGCAGGCATCAAGCAGGCGGTGAAGATCCCCGTGGTGGGGGGCACCCGGGTCAGCGACCCCATCATGGCGGAGCGCCTCCTCCAGGAGGGCAAGGCCGACCTCATCTACATGGCCCGGCCCCTCATCGCCGACCCCGAGCTCCCCAATAAGGCCAGGGAGGGGCGCTTCGAGGACATCCGGACCTGCATCGCCTGCTGCCACTGCCTGGACGAGATCTTCTCCAACCGGCCCCTGGTCTGTAGCGTCAACGCCCAGGCGGGCCGCGAGGCACAATACGCCATCAAGCCCACCCCCAAGGCCAAGACCGTGGTGATCGTGGGCTCCGGCCCCGCCGGGCTGGAGGCCGCCCGCGTCGCCGCCCTCAGGGGCCACAAAGTCACCATCATGGAGCAGGGCGAAAAGCTGGGCGGCAACCTACTGGTGGCGGCTATCCCTCCCTATAAGCAGGAGATAGCCAGCCTCACTACCTACCTCACCGGCCAGGTGAAGAAGCTGGGCATCCCGGTAAAGCTACGCACCCCGGCGACCGCCGCAGCCGTCCTGGCCCAGAAGCCCCAGGCCATCGTCGTGGCCACGGGCTCCAGCCCCCTCATCCCCGGCATCCCTGGGGTGGGGGGAAAGAATGTGGTTACGGCCGTGGACGTCATCACCGGCAAAGCCAAGACGGGGCAGAGGGTGGTTATCGTAGGCGGGGGGATGGTGGGCTGCG
>JAUYDU010000383.1 GCA_030691665.1 Chloroflexota bacterium | reverse complement strand
TGGCCGCTCGGCCCTCACCCGCTATCGGGTTCGGGAGCAGTTGGGCGACTACTCGCTGGTGGAGGTACAACCCCTGACCGGGCGCACCCATCAGATACGGGTGCACTTCGCCAGCATTGGCCACCCGGTAGTGGGCGACGGGATATACGGCAAGCGATCGGCGCTGGTGGAGCGGCAGTTCCTTCACGCTTGGCGGCTGGGCTTTCGCCTGCCCGCCAGCGGCCGCTACCGGGAATTCGAAGCGCCGCTGCCGGAGGATCTGGCGGAGGCGCTGGCGACGCTGAGAGAGGGAGCCGCCATCTAGCTTCGCCTACCGCTCGAACAGGTACAGCCGCTCGCCGAAGCGGGCCACCAGCAGCTTTCGGCCGTCCTTAAGTAGCTCGCGGGCGTCCTTGCCCAGGATGGCGCTGAAGCCCTTGCGGGGGTAGCTGCGCTGGAAGTCGTACTCCTCGCCCTCCAGCCGCAGCCGCAGGACCGGCTCCACCGGCCCGAACTCGACGAAGGGCATCTCTACGCCGTCCACGTAGAGGGTCTCCAGCAGCGCCGGGTCCAGCTCGTGGGCGTCGACCATAGGCATCGAGGCCGATTATAGCTCAGGCCCTTCCTACAGTGAAGGGGAGGCGCTTGGCACGACGGCACCTATAGTTTGGCCATGATCCTGCGTGCCAGGTGCCTGTAGCCGCTGCTGCCCACGTACACGTTTGCCGGCCCCTTTGCTGCCCAGAAATCGCCGTTGATATACTCGTCGGCGGCAGGCAGGAGCGCCGAATAGAAGGTGTCCGTTGAGGTGTCGCCTCTAGCACTAAGGCGCGGGTAGAGAAGGCGAGCCAACACAATGTGCAAGGCATACACTCCCACGGTCCTTTGGATCTGGGAGGTAGGATCCTCGAAGCTCTTTGGTACGATGGCTTCAAGAGCACTCCAGAAGCGCGTCAACACATCCAGTAGCGCCTCGTCTTCTAGAAAGGAACAGCTAGCCCGCTTGCTCAGCACAGGGGCCAGTGAGTCGACGAAGGACTTCACTTTGATGACGGCGCCTCGCTGGGGAAGGTCGTGGGGCTGGGCTATCTTGCCGACCCACGGCCCCGACGTTCTGGCGGCAAGCCTAAAGGTGAGACCAGTGCCACGTATCCGGTAGAACTTCCCGGGACCGGCCAAGTTCGCCAACTCGGCCTGGCCGAGGGCGCTAGCAAGGGTTTGCAGCAGGGCGAGCGCCAAGTCCGTGTCGATACGCCTCTGTTTGCTGTTGATTACGTGAAACTGCCGGATTTCCTCGTAGCGCGGGACATCCGCCAGAATTATGACGGGCATCATGAAGTCCGCCAGACCGGTGGCGTGCAGTTCCTCAATGGCCATGCGGAGTCCCCGCGCTCGGTGCTGGTAGTCAACTATGCAGAGCTGCCGGCCTTCGGGTATCTCCAACGTCCCTGGTACGGGATTGGCGGCGCCCCCGACCGGTGTGAACGGAAGGATTCCCTGCGCGGACTCCCGGGCGCTGAGCAGCGCGCCGGTTGGCATAACCGGGTTGGGGGACCTAGCCAGAAATGCTGCTATGCGCTCGACGTGGGCCGGAACAGGTGCACGCTGGTATCCTTGTTTGTCCAAGTCCCACCCTACTGCCGGGTTCCACTCGTCCGTGTGGCAACAGGCCAGTAGCTGAGAGGCCTTCATCGTTGTGAGATACAGGGTTTTCCCCGCCTGCTCAAACCGAATAGCTGTAAACCGCATGCTCGCGCTCCGTTCGGCAAAGATGCGTATATTCTATCACATTCAGGCGGGGTGAGCGTGGCTTCCCATTCTGTTAGAATCAGTGGCATGACCGTGCGCGTCCGCTATGCCCCCAGCCCCACGGGCGAGCCCCATGTGGGCAACATCCGCACCGCCCTCTTCAACTGGCTCCTGGCCCGCCACGAGGGCGGCACCTTCATCCTGCGCATCGAGGACACCGACCAGGCCCGCATCGCGCCGGGGGCGGTGGAATCGATTTTCGAAAGCCTGCGCTGGCTGGGCCTGGACTGGGACGAGGGGCCGGAGGTGGGCGGGCCATACGCGCCCTACTTCCAGTCGCAGCGGCTGGAGCACTACCATCGGGCCAGCCAGCAGCTCGTCGAGGCTGGCCACGCCTACCACTGCTACTGCTCGCCGGCGCGGCTGGAGGAGATGCGAGCGGAGCAGATGCGGCGCGGGATGCCACCCAAGTACGACCGGCGCTGCCGTAGCCTGGCGCAGGACGAGCGGCGAAAGCCGGAGGATGAGGGCGTGCAGCCGGTCGTGCGGTTCAAGACGCCTCTTTCGGGCCAGACCGTTTGCGCGGACATCATTCGGGGCGAGGTGACCTTCGAGAACGACACCCTGGACGACTTCGTCATCCTGAAATCGGACGGCTTCCCGACCTACCACCTGGCAAGCGTGGTGGACGATCACCTGATGGGCATCACCCACGTCCTGCGGGGCGACGAGTGGGTGGCCAGCACGCCTCGCCACGTGCTGACGTACCAGGCGTTCGGTTGGGAGCCGCCGCTGTTCGCCCATCTGCCCATCATCCTGGGGCCGGACCGGGCGAGGCTGGCGAAGCGCCACGGTGCCACCTCCGTCCTGGAGTTCCGCGAGCGCGGCTTCCTCCCTCAGGCGCTGTTCAACTTCCTGGGCCTGCTGGGCTGGTCGCTGGACGACAAGACGGAGATCATCTCGCGGGAGGAGTTTGTCCGCCACTTCAGCCTGGAGCGTATCGTCAAGAACCCGGCCATCTTCAACATCGAGAAGCTCACCTGGATGAACGGCGTCTACATTCGCGAGCTGCCGTCGGATACTCTGGCGGGCCACCTGGCTGCCTACCTGGAGGAGCACCTGCCTCCCGATATCGCCAGGCCCATCGACCGGTCCTACCTCGCCCGCATCGTCCCTCTGATCCAGGAGCGGATCAAGCGGCTGGACGAGGCGGCGGAGCTCACCGACTTCTTCTTCCGGGAGGGCGAGTTGACCTACTCTATGGCCGACCTGCTAGGGAAGCGGTTCGCCCAGGTGCCCTCGGAGGCGGCCAGCGCTCTGGCGACCGTTCGGGAGCGGATCGACGGGCTGGAGCCCTGGGATGAGGGGTCGCTGGAGGGGGCCATCCGCCCCCTGGCCGAGGAGCTCGGTCTGAAGACGGGCGAGCTGTTCGGCCTGATCCGGGTGGCGGTGACCGGGCGGACGGCGGCGCCACCGCTGTTCCAGACGATGGCCGTCCTGGGGCGAGAGCGCACGTTGGCGCGGCTGGAAACAGCCTCCCCGACGTGGTAGTCTTAGCAGACGTAGGGCTCGCTACTCGACGGAGGTTAGAGCCAATGCGTTTCCTTCTCGGGTTTCTCCTGGGGCTAGGTGCCGGCGGCGTCGTGGCCCTGCTCATGACGCCCCAGCCCGGCCACGTCATGCGACA
>JAUYDU010000286.1 GCA_030691665.1 Chloroflexota bacterium | reverse complement strand
TCTCAGATTCTTCGCTGCGCTCAGAATGACCGGGCTGCGCTGGGAATGACAGCAGGAGGGCCTTTGGAGAACGAATACGATATCGTCATCATCGGGGGAGGGCCGGCTGGCCTGGCGGCCGGGCTGTACGCAGCGCGCTCTCGGCGCCGCACGGTCCTTCTGGAGAAAGGGGTCATCGGCGGCCAGATCTCTCTCAGCGAGTGCGTGGAGAACTACCCTGGCATCGAGGCGATCAGCGGCTTCGACCTGGCCCAGGCCATGCAGAGGCAGGCCGAGAGCTGTGGCCTGGAGACCAGCTACCTGGAGGTGGTGGGTCTGACCAGGGATGACCTTCTCTGGCGGGTGAGGACCAGCGACGGCGACTACCGGGCGAAGGCGGTGATCGTCACCAGCGGCGCCGACTCCAATCGCCTGGAGGTGCCCGGCGAGGAGCGGCTGACCGGCCGGGGTGTCTCCTACTGCGCCACCTGCGACGCCCCCTTCTTCGCCAATCAGGAGGTGGCCGTCGTCGGTGGCGGCGATGCGGCCATAGACGAGGGGCTGTTCGCCGCCCGCCACGTCGCCAAGATATACCTTGTGCACCGGCGAGACCAACTGCGGGCCAGCCGCATCCTTCAGGAGCGGGCGTTCGCCAACCCCAAGCTTGAGTTTGTCTGGAGTACGCTGGTCACCGAGATCCTGGGCGAGGATCAGGTGACGGGCGCCCGCCTGCGCAACCTGGTGACCGGCGAGGAGTCGGTACTACCGGTGACGGGCGTATTCATCTTCATCGGCCATCACCCCAACACCGAATACCTGCGGGGGCTGGTGAGCATGGACGAAGGCGGCCACATCGTGGTGAACGAGTGGATGGAGACGGATGTGCCAGGGCTGCTGGCTGCCGGCGACGCTCGCCAGAACTCGGCTCGCCAGGTGGTGACGGCCGCTGGCGATGGGGCCACCGCCGCCATCGCCGCCGAGCGCTACATCAGCGCTCGCTTTCCGGTAGAATAGCTTCCGCAGGCCGCGGGAGTGGATGGGCCCCGGTGGGCCTCTCGGTCTTCAAAACCGATGCGCCCCGATAGCATCGGGGTGGGTGGGTTCGACTCCCATGCACTCCCGCCATCCAACCCAAGAAGTCCTGCCTGGACGTGGGACTTGGATGACGTTGTCGGCCTCAAGCGGCCCGAAACGTCCAGCCCCTACCTCGTGTTGACTATTCTCATGGAAAGGGGAATACTTGCTTCATTCAAGGGTAGGGGTAGGGCAACGTGACCCAGGGGCTTCCAGAAGGCACCGTCACCATACTGTTCACGGATGTCGTGGGCTCCACCGACCTGACGACGCGTCGGGGCGATGAGGCTGCGCAGGAGATCCTGCGCGCCCAGCGGGAGCTGGTTCGTCACCAGATCGAGGCGCACGCCGGCCGCGAGGTGAAGACGATGGGGGACGGCTTCATGGTGGCGTTCGCGTCGGCGCGGCGGGCCGTGGCCTGCGCCGTCGGCATCCAGCGGGCGCTCCAAGCGGGGCTTGCCCCGCCCGAGGGCGCAGCGAGCAGCGCTACCGAGGGCGCAGCGAGCAGCGCTACCGAGGGCGCAGCGAGCAGCGCCCCTACCGAGGCTATCCGGGTGCGCATCGGGCTCAATGCGGGCGAGGTGGTGCAAGAGGAGGCGGACCTGTTCGGGGCAGCGGTGAACGCCGCCGCTCGCATCGCCGCCAAGGCTGAAGGCGACCAGATTCTGGTCTCGGAAACCGTCAGGGCTCTCCTGGGCCCCGCCAAAGATGTCCAGTTCATAGACCGGGGCCGCTTCCGGCTCAAGGGCTTCCCCGAGCGCTGGCGGCTGTACGAGGTCGTCTGGCAGGAGGAGCGCCCGGCTCTCGCGGCGCCCGCCCTCGTCGAGCGGACGCCCTTCGTGGGGCGGGAGGCGGAGCGGGCGCAGCTACGCCGCCTGCTGGATCAGGCAGCCGGCGGGCACGGTTCGCTGGTAATGATCGGGGGCGAGCCCGGCGTGGGCAAGACGCGCCTCGCCGAGGAGCTGATGGCCGAGGCGCGGCAGCGCAACCTGACCGCCCTCATGGGCCGCTGCTACGAGATGGAGGGGGCCCCGCCCTACATCGCCTTCGTGGAGATGGTGGAGGCGGCCGTCCGCATGTTCCCTGCGGAGGCGCTGCGCGCTGCCCTGGGCGAGTCGGCGCCCGAGGTCGCCAAGCTCATGCCCGAGCTGCGCCGCCTCTTCCCGGATATCCCGCAGCCCCCCGAGCTGCCGCCGGAGCAGGAGCGGCGCTATCTGTTCAACGGGGTGCGGGAGTTCCTGGGCCGCGCCGGCCGCGCCCAGCCGCTGCTCATGGTTCTAGACGACCTGCACTGGGCCGACGACTCTGCCCTGCTGCTTCTCCAGCACATCGCCCAGCAGCTCCCTGAGATGCCTTTGCTCATCCTGGGCACCTACCGGGATGTCGAGCTGGACGTCGCCCGACCCCTGGCCCGCGCGCTGGAGGAGCTCCTGCGCCAGCGCCTGGCCCACCGCGTCGCCCTCCGGCGGCTGCCCCAGGACGGCGTATCGGCGATGCTGCGGGCCCTCAGCGGCCAGGAGCCGCCGGCCCTTTTCGTCCAGGCCGTGTACGGCGAGACGGAGGGCAACCCCTTCTTCGTGGAGGAGGTGTTTCAGCACCTGGCCGAGGAGGGAAAGCTGTTCGACCCCCAGGGCCGCTGGCGCCCCGACCTGGACGTGAGCGCGCTGGATGTGCCTGAGGGCGTCCGCCTGGTCATCGGCCGGCGCCTGGAGCGGGTGAGCGACGAGTGCCGGCGGGTGCTTTCCTCCGCGGCCGTTATCGGCCGCGGCTTCAGCTTCGAGCTGCTGGAGGCGCTCGGCGATGCCGACACAGACGCTCTCTTAGATGCCATCGATGAGGCGGAGCGGGCCCACCTTATCACCGCGGCCTCCGATGGCCCCGAGGCCCGCTTCGCATTCGCCCACGAGCTGATCCGCCAGACGCTGGTCGGTGGCCTTTCCCTACCCCGGCGCCAGCGGCTCCACCTGCGGGTGGCCGAGGCGATAGAGCGGGCCTACTCCCGCACCCTGGAGGAGCACGCCGCCGACCTGGCCCACCACCTGTACCAGGCGGGGGCCGCCGCCGACCCCGAG
>JAUYDU010000236.1 GCA_030691665.1 Chloroflexota bacterium | reverse complement strand
GACGTTGTCCTTGGAGTCCACGCACACGCCGGGTGCGTCCATGAATTTCCAGCCCGCAGGTATCTTGGCCCAGCCGTCCACCGGCTCGAATACGTAATTGCCTGACCCCAGAGTGACGGCCATCGACGTTCACCTCCTCCGATAGTGTGAGGCTTCGGGGGGAATTCTAACACCAAAAGGGTGCGCGCACACGACCGTGGGCTGGGTAGACAATCGCAGGGACCGGCCAAGAATGCGTAGGCAGAGCAACACCATATCGGCGGGGCACTCTGGTGGCCAGATGGAGCAGACGAAGCGGCCGGCAGCGCTGGTCAGGAAGACCCTTCACAAAGTGTGGCGAGAACGCAACTGGAACCTAGGGCCCTTCCCGAAGTTGAAAAGACGGACGGTGAGGAGTCCCGCGGCGTGTGACGCCCGCTGACGGTCTGGCGGACAGCGAGGGCCAAGACTGCCTTAGCGCTTGTCCCTCCGGTCCTCAAGCCGCTTTGCCTTGAAGGTCGTTCTCTCCAGGTCTCCTAAGGAGACGATCTCCACGTGTGGCGTCACCTGAAGCTCATCCCGAAGGGCTTGTCTCAACCGCTCCGTTAGCTGGTCCCTGTCTGCCAGTGATGCGCACTCCGCGACCACAGTGCACAAGTCGGTGCCCTGCTCCGAGGTGGTCAACACCACCCGGAACTCGTTCCCCAACTCCGTGAAGCTCCGAACCACCTTTTCCACCTGTACTGGGTAGAACTTGGTCCCCCGGTACACCACCATCTCATCGGCCCGGCCCAGAATTCCCCCTGGGGAGTGGGCGTGGGTTCGGCCGCAGGCACACCGCTCGGTCACCAGTCTGGCGTAGTCGTTGGTCCAGTAGCGGAGCATGGGGGTGGCCTCCTTGGTGAGGCTGGTCAGCACCAGCACCCCCACTTCACCAGGAGGACAGCTTTCCCGGGTCTGTGGGTTGACTACCTCCACCAGCACGTGGTCTTCCACCCAGTGGATTCCCACCTTCTCCTGGCATTCGGAGGCGCAGGTCGGACCAATCTCGGCGAGGCCGTAGTAGTCGTAGGCCTCAATCCCCAGACCGGCCTCTAACTTGGCCCTGGTGGACCGCACCTCCGCCCCTGGCTCGCCTCCAAAGCAGCCCACACGAAGGGCCAGGCTCCCCGTCGCTCCCTTTCCTTTCAAACGCTCGGCTATGTAGAGGCCAAAGGAAGGGGTGGCGAGAAGGACCGTAGGCTTTACGCCAGCCAGGTACTCTATCTGCTTGTCGACCGGGGCCCCTCCTATGGGCACCATCAGACAGCCCAACTCCCTGGCCCCATAGTGAGACGAGAGCCCGGCTACCCAGAGGCCGTAGCTAAAGGCGTTGTGGACAATGTCTCCAGGACGGACCCCGAAGTTCCACAGCGTGCGGGCAGTCCAGCGAGTGATGTTCTGGACGTCTCTCTCTGACCACAGGTTGTGAATGGGAGCCCCAGTGGTCCCGGTGGTGGGGTGTACCTCACGCCAGTCTTTCGGAGGGGAAATCGTGTACCTGCCGAAAGGGCCGAAGCGGGCCTGCTCCTCCCGAAGCTCCTGCTTCGTCACGACGGGCAGCCGGCGCACGTCAGACAGGGCCTCGATGTCCTGGGGGCCTACCCCTGCCTTGTCCAGCCTCTCCCGGTAGAAGGGAGAGCCCTCATAGCACCTCTTGACCTGCCAGCGCAAGCGTTCCAACTGGAGGCGCTCCAGCTTCCTTCGGTCCAGGGTTTCTATCTCAGGCTCAAAGAACTGGCTTTTTGAGGCCACGTGTCCCTCCTTGGCCATATTGCCAGGCCGGTCTTCCGCTGGGCGGCAGACAGCCGGGAAGCGCCGAGCACGCGCGAGAACGGCGCAGCCTTTCCTCGGGGGTCTTCACATCAGACGTCAAACGTCAAAGGCCCTCGCAGCTCCACGAGCGGCTTCTCATCCCAGAGCATGGGCAGATAATGGGCCGGCGCGTGGCCGCCCCATTATGCTTCGTGGACAGTGGGCATGTTGCACGTGGTGAGGGGAAAGACGCCTCGAAGTGGCCTGGACGGGGTGTTGACCAGTCCTCCTCATGCCATCAACTCGCCTGGGGAGACTCCCGTGTCCTTTCCCATCCTCCCGCTCTTCCATGGTCAGAATAAGGCCTTCCATGCCTCCCCGGAACGTCTTGAGCTGGTTGATGACCACGCGGGCAACGAATTGGCTCCTCCTCGCTTCACTGTCGCTGCATGCACCAGCTTGGCAAATGGCTTTCGTAGCCCTTCGGTTACGCCACTCGCTCGACCTTCAATCGCCTCACAGCTTGAAGGGAAAGTCCAGCTCCAACTGCTCAGCTACTGCCTTCAGGTTTTGAAGCGTGCCCAAGGGCAAAGGGATGCCGTTCTTCGACCGTTCGTCGTAGACGCGGTCTTCCGGCTCGCCCGGCACAAGGACCTCGGCGACCCCATCGGCCTTGGGGAGCGCCCTGATGCCGTCGATATAGCTGTCAATGGTCGCCTTGTACTGTTCCAGGTCAGTGAAGGTCGATATGTCTATGGCAGCCACCAGCACATTCTGCACGGGGCGAGTGGATGAGCCGCGCCACGCCGACTGCCTGGTGCGCAGGACAGGTTCCTGGAGCGGCATCCCGGCCATCACACTGGCAAGGCACTCGAACATCACGGCCAGCCCCGAGCCTTTCGGGCCGCCCACGGGGAGAAGCACTGTAGCCTGGTGAGGATCGGTGGTGGGATTCCCCTCTTTGTCCAGGCCCCAACCGAGTGGAATGGACACCCCCTTGTCCACAGCCAGCGATACCTTGCCTCCGGCTACTACGCTGGTGGCCATGTCCAGGATGAGGGGCCGGTGTCTGAGGGCTGGGACCGCGATGGAGATGGGGCTGTTGTGTATTCCAGCGGCCCTAGCACCGTAGGGCGCCATGTTGGGCGGACTGGACACGACGATAAGCCCGGCCATCCCCTCGCGGGCCGCCATCAGCGAGTAGTAGCCCAAAGCGCCGACATGCGTGGCGTTTCTGACAAGGCACCAGCCGATGCCTACTATTCGCGCTTTCTCCATGGTCTTCTTCATGGCCAGGACCGCGACGACGGGGCCGAAGGCGAGGTCCGCGTCCAGCATCAGTATGGCGGGTGTCTCCTTCAACACCTTTATGTTGGGCTTGGGGTTCATGGACCCTTTCCGAGTGCGCTCCACATAGCTAGGGATGCGCAGCACACCGTGGGAGTCCACGCCCCTGAGGTTGGCCCACAGAAGGCAGTCTACCTCAATGGCGGCGTCCTCCTGGGAGAGGCCACAGCGCACGAACACCCGCTCGGCGAACTCCCGAAGGGATTTCTCAGGCACCCTTACCTCGTTATCAGCCATCTACCATCCTTCCGAGTTGTGTTGGATGGGGTTCTGCAAGGCCAATGGCAATTCCGCCAGGCGACCTGAGGAGTCTAATGTCTCCTTTCCCTTGCGTCAAGCCAGCTATCCCTGTTGTGAGAGTGTGCGCCACGTTTTGGAACCCTCGCTGCGCCGTTCCCGTTCGTAGTCAATGGCGGACGAAACTGGGCCCACACTAGGGCCCCGGTCTGTAGACCGGGCGCACCATCTCGAAGATTTCCCAAGTGCGGCAATACAGATTCCCGCTCAGACGGCCTACTGCCTTCAGCCGCCGGGGATCGATGCGGCCGTCCAAATAGAGACCGTCACGGACGTGAAATAGCACCACCTCGCCGATGATCAAGGCCGATCGTCTGGGCCCCTGACCGATCTCCACGACCTGTACGAGCTTGCACTCCAGGCTCACCGGGGCCTCTCCCACGCGGGGGGCGCCAACCAAGTCGCTGGCTACGGGAGTCAGCCCTGTTGTCTGGAACTCGCTTATCTCCGGTGGAAAGTCGGCGGATGTGGCGTTCATCTGTTCTGCGATGGCATCGTCAACGATGTTTACCACGAATTCTCCGCCATATTGTATGTTGCGAAGGGTGTCTTTCAACTCTCCTCGGCGCCTTGATACTGAGAAGGCGATCGTAGGCGGAGAAGAACATACGGCGTTGAAAAAGCTGAATGGAGCTACGTTTGGGATGCCTTCAGGTCCGATGGTTGATACCAGGGCGATGGGCCTAGGCACAACGGCATCGCTCAATAGCTGATACATCCCCTCACCACCCGGGCCACCGGGGGTTATCTTCATCGAGTTGACCTCCAACATGGAGAGGATTCATCCATGGTGCCTATCGGCTCCGTGCCGGTCACACGCTGCGGGGGACACTCTTGGCTAGTGCTTTCCATAGTCATCCCCGGCCCGCGCACTGGCAAGGCGAGTCAGCCGTTAGCCCGAGTAATATATCATTGGAGCGCACGTTTCCCGTGGAAGGCCCCAACGCACACAGCGGTGCTAGGCTACTGCGGAGGCTCTGCCGCGCTGGCGGTGAGGAGGAGCGACATGGACCTGGATCTCAGTGGGAAGACAGCAATCGTGACGGGGGGAAGCCGAGGCATCGGCAAGGCTGTCGCACGACAGCTTGCATTGGAGGGGGTAGAAGTAGCCGTTGTATCCAGGGGGCAGGAGGCGCTGGAGGCCACGGCCCGGGAGCTGGCACAGGAGACTGGCCGGCGCTTCTTTCCCATCCCTGTGGACACGGGTGACGACCAGTCCGTCCGGGCCATGACTCATCAGGCTGCCACTGCTCTGGGCCACCTGGACATACTGGTCAACTGCGCTGCCAGACCCGGTGGACAAGGGCCAGTCCCCAAGCTCTCGGAAATCACCAGCGAGCTCTTTTGGGAAGATGTAAATGTGAAGGTGATGGGCTACCTGCGGTGTGCCCGAGAGGTGGCGCCCTACATGATGCAACGCGGATGGGGGCGTATTATTAACATCAGTGGCCTGGCAGCCAGACAATCGGGCTCGGCCATTGGGAGCATGCGGAACGTGGCGGTAGTGGCCATGACCAAGAACCTGGCCGACGAACTGGGGCCGCATGGAATCAATGTGACGGTGGTCCATCCTGGCACCACCCGCACCGAGGCGACTGCTGGTGTTATAGCCAATCGAGCGCGCAGCCAGGGCCTCTCGCCCGAGGAAGTAGAGCAGCGGATGGCCCAGGCCAACTCGGTGCGTCGCATCGTGGACGCACGAGACATAGCATACATTGTGGCTTTCCTGGCGTCGCCCAAAGCGGTGGCCATAAACGGGGACGTCATCGCCGCCGGTGGTGGTGTGGGTCACGCCATTTACTACTAATGTACTGTTCCAAGCTCTTGCGCCTTGGCGCTTCACATTGCAGCCACCTCAAACTGAGGTCCCCACAGATCGTAGTCGTAGTGCACGTCGGAGCATGGCCGCTGGTGCTCGGGTCGGAAGCATTTCCACACGAAGGCGAGGAGGTCATCTTCGAACACGTAGGGCCGAGCGCGTGTTGCGGGGCGGCATTGCTCAGCAGCGAAGGGCACGAACCGTAGCTTCGCTTGCATACCGACATCGCCGGCCAGCGCCACATCCAACTCGGGAAACGTGGCGGACCTGCTGACGTTCGCGGGCTCAAGAAGGCCCGGCACGGCTGTACACACTCGCTCGATCTCAGCGTCGCAGAACGCTCCAAAGCGCCGAAGTACGGTGCAAATCTTCTTGCGGTTCTTCCGAAAGGGCTCGTTGAAGTTGACGTTCTTCAAGCCCCTCTTCACTTCGCCGACGATGAAGTCGACGCAACCGGGGGGTATCGCAAGGTGCTCACAGGGTTGAACCTCCCGCTCCGGCTCAGCGTGCCGTGGGAACCGGATAGCCAGGATGTCAATCTCGGTTCCCACGCCGTGGACCGCATGCACGATGAAGCTGCTCACGAAGTAACCGTTCAAACGCAGGTATAGGGAGACGAGAGTCTCTTGGATATCGCTCTTATCCACGACTAACTCCCTCCAATGAAGTGGACCTCGAGATTGTGACATCGCTTTGGTGCTAATCGTTTCGTGCTTCGCGGCTGATCTCCCTCATGTGCTGTACCCTTTCCTTTATCCCTTGGACGAAGGCTCGCTTGGCTTGGCCAGCAGGATGTCGTCCATCGTGTACCCTTCGTAACTGGTCTTTCGGGGTATCTTGATAGAACCCTTTTAGCTCTTTCAAGTTGGCTGCTGCTCCATCAATCCATGCCTTTCGCCTGCTTTGCCTCTATCTTCAAGCACAATCTCTATGCAGGCGAGACTGTCGCGGAGCCATTTCTCACCCGCAGCAGGATCATCCCAGGAGATGTGCAGCGCTTCTAACGAATTTCTATGACAGAACGCGCTGTGGCTAGCGCTGTGACTTTGGCGACGTTAATCGCGCCGCTCCATGCTGCATCCATCGTATTGAGAACTGGCTTTGACCCATCCCCCTCTAGCCACTTCGCATCGCCTCCGACGTCTATGAACCCCCATGTACTGCTGTCGAATAGCGCCAAATCCAAGTGCTCTACCAGAAACACGTCCCAGAACGCGAACAGGTACCTCGCGTGATACTCGAAAAGCGCGGAGCAGTACTCTCTGATGTCTTCTCCTCTGGGTTCAGGCGGTTGAGGTAGCCCAATTACTTTGAGTGAACTCCTCCAAGCCGCACCGACGAAGTCGAGATGTCGGGCTATCGTATCTGCCGCCCATTCCCTAGCTTCCCTGTCCTCTTTGGAACCCACGTCGTTTCATCCGAGCCAGTTGTGTGAAACGACCAGCCCTGTCAACGTCAACCACGCCAGTTGTCAACTCGTTACATTCACAACCACCTTATGGCTATCCGCTTGTCAACCTTTGTTTCAACCGCCTGTTTGTCGTTAGCCAGGACCTTTAGTCCACCTATGGGCACGGACATTGGTCCATCCAGGGCGCCGATGGTCAGATTCTGGCAGCCTCAGGTTGTGAAGTCAACACCTCCCTTCTACCCGTAATCCGTGGATTCCTGTGAGCCGAGGCGGGCTTTCTGAGTGAGGGCGTGTTTTGGACCCTCTGGCAGCACCCAGACGGGCTGGATGCCTCAATCGGAAGCCAGGTGCGTGGGGTTCGGGCCTCGTTTCTGGCGAAAAAGAGCAGCCACCACCCGTCGTGGCGCACGCCTTCCCCGCGATAGCTGCGACAGGCTATCGTCGAGCCTCTTTGGCCAGAAGCCGCTCAGGTTGCGGCCCAGGCCGACCCCCGTATCTTCCTCCTTCCCGGGGCTACCATTGCCTCCAACACTTCACCGGCGATGCGGAGCAGGCTTTGTCCGGCATGGCTCACCAGGCGTCCCATCATGGTCCTACCCTGGGGTAGGCCGGCGAAGCGCAGCCGCTTGGGATGGGCGTCGGCATGTTCTTCCGGCAAGGCTATCTTCTTAAGTAGCTGGAGCAGGTTATGCGTGATCACCTGCAACCTCAACCAGGCGGCGTTGGCTCCGTGCTTGGCGCTGGGGAAGACTCCCGCGACCAGTCGCTAGCGGCTTTGAAATCGCCT
>JAUYDU010000198.1 GCA_030691665.1 Chloroflexota bacterium | reverse complement strand
CCTCAGCCACTCACGGACCTGGAAGGGGCCTGTTGCCACAATGTTCTCCCTGGCGTAGTCGGCCCCCTTCTCGTCGTAGAGGCGCTTGCTGAGGATGCTCAGCGCCTGCCCCGCGTGGTTGAGGAAGTTGCTGTCCCACCGCGGATCGAAGTTGGTAATGGACAGTTCCATCTCATACTTGCTAACCACCTTGGCAGCGCCGAAGATGGGCGCGAAGTCTCCCGCCTGGCCGTGGATGCTCTCCTTCGTGACGGCCCCGTTGGCGTCGTTGATGCTCCATACGGCGTCCTCCGCGGTCATCTCGCCCCAGCCCTTGTGGAACTGGACGCCCTGCCGGAGGGTGAGAGTAACCTTGGAGAGATCGGGGGCCAGCTTCCAGGCTACTGCCAGGCTGGGCGTCACGTAATCGTAGCCCGAAGGCCTCATGAAGGCCTCTCCGCCGCTCCAGTAGAGCAGCTCGTCGGGAGCCTGGGACCTGTTCAGGCCCACACCGGCCGGGATCTCCGGCACGGCTAGGAAGATGGTGCCGGCCTTGGCCTTGGGAGCGGGGACCGCCACAGGGGTTGGAGTGGGGCTCGCAATTGGTGCTGGCGTGGGGGTGGGAGTCGCCGTTGGGGGAGCGGCCGCCCTGGTGGGGGTAGGCGTGGGTGTTGCCTGTACGATGGCGGCCGTGGCAGTAGGAGTCGCTGCCGGAAGAGGAGCTACCGTGGTGGGCGTAGGCGTCGGTGCAGGCGTTGGTGTCGGCGTGGCCGCAGGCCCGCAGGCGACGGCCAGGAGAAGCGCGGACACCAAGCCCAAGAGACCTAGCTGGATGCCTATGGCGCGTGGGAACCTCATCTCACACACCTCCTGTGAAGTAGCTCCACATCGGCGCACGTGCTCCTTATGAGCGACGAAGTCACGCGTTGCGGTGGCCGAGGGGCCTCGTTCACCTATGCTGGCGCAATACTACAATGCTTCAGCCCACGTGTCAATGCTGACCGCAAACGCTCTCTACCGTGGTGACGCCCACTCAATCAGTGGCGCTCCGTACGCTGGCTTGCGCAGACTCGTTAGGCCGCTGCGCGGCCTCCTCAACCGCCCTTGGCCGTCCGGAGGTACTCGCGGGCGGCGTCAACCACGAGGATGTTCACGAACGTCGAGCTCATGAGGTCGCCCCACCAGGCTTTGCCGCACGCGCGGACCTCGGCAGCGGCCCTCTCTATCGCCTGCGTGACCTTCGGGTGACGTGGCTGGCCCTGCACTCCCAGGGACTGCGACAGGTCGAACGGCCCGATGGAGACGACGTCGATGCCAGGCACCGATGCTATCTGCGGCACGTTCTCGAGGGCCTCAGCGTCCTCGACGAGGGCGTTGACTAACACCTCTTCGTTGAACTGCGCCATCTCCTGCGTCGCGTCCGGTGGCAGGACGTAGCCCGTGAATCTCGAGATGGGCCAGCTACGTTCACCCTGGGGCGCGAACTTGCACGCTCTCACCAGCGCCTCGGCGTCTGCCGTGGTGACGGTGTGGGGGCCGGTGATCCCCATCACGCCCCTGTCCAGGTACTGGCCGATGGTGGAGGGCTGGGTGTTGGGGACGCGGGCCAGCACTACCAGGCCCAGGCGTTCGGCCAGCATGCACATCTCTTCCACATCGCTCATGGTGAAGGTGCCGTGCTCGCCGTCCAGCCAGATGTAGTCGAAGCCGAGCGACCCAACCATCTCCAGGAGCTGGAGCGATGGGAAGGAGAAGTTCAAGCCGTAGGACTTCCGTCCCGCCTTGATGTTGGCCTTCACCTTGTTGGCGCGCATTCGGTCTCCCTTCTCGCTCTTGATTGGAGCAGTCTCAGGCAGGTATGTATTGCGCCAGGGCTTTCAGGTGGTCCGGGCTGGGCGGGACCTCCCGCCGCTCCACCTTTTGCATGAGCTCGAGGATGGCCCGGTTCATGGGTGTGGGCACGCCGAGCTCCGCTCCCCTGGCTACGACGTAGCCGTTGAAGTAGTCAACCTCTGTCCGCCGCCCCTTCATCACGTCCTGGAGCAGGGACGGGCGTCCAGGGGCTCCCAGGTGCTTGACCTGCTCAGGTGATAGCCTCCGCTCTGCAGTGGCGGCGTCCAGCTTGGCCTCAAGCTGGCGGACGGCGCTCCCCGTGATGGCGTCGGCGAACTCCCTGGCCATGACGCCGCTTATCGGCTCGACCTCCAGGCCTAGCTTCTGCGCCACCCGCACGACTTCCCCGCCGATGGTGGCCCTGACGAGCCCGGCCGTGCGTCGCAGCTCAGAGCTCAGCGACGTGGCTTGGGGCCCCATGATTCCGGAGAGGGCGTTGGCCATGCAGTTGGTGACCATCTTGGCCCAGCGTGCACCGCGGATGTTGGGGGTCACCTCGCTCGGCCCTATCGCCTTGAGCATTGCTGCTACCTCCTGGACCCTGGGCGTCACGCGGCCGGAGAGTTCTCCGACCGAAAAAGCGTGAGCAGTGGGTGGGTCGGTGCGTATTACGTGGCCCGGCTCGTACACGCCCGCGCTGATAGTGACCACGCAGCCCACGGTTCGCTCCGCTCCTACGATCGCCGCTACGGCCTCGTCGTTCAGAGCGTTCTGGGCCGGCAGCACGAAGCCATCCGGCTTGAGGAAGGGCTCTATGAGCAGTGCAGACCATCGGGTATCGTAGGACTTGACCGACAGGAACACGATGTCGAACTGCTCTTGCAGGCTGCTCACGTCGGACAGGTGGAGCGCCCGCGGCTTGACGGTGAACACCTTCTCCAGGTCGGTTAGCTTGAGGCCGTCGCTCCTGATCTTGTCCACGTGCGCGGCCCACTGGTCGATCAGCGTCACGTCGTGGCCCTCCCGGGTGAAGTACCCTCCGATGGAGCCGCCTATGGCGCCTGCTCCCAGGACGGCTATGTGTCTTGCCATGCCAACACCCCCTTCAGTCTTTTGCTGTGTGTCTGGCTGCGGCGCCGGTCTGTCCGCTAGCTGCTACTGCCCGGCTGGGGTCAGTTGTACGAGAGTCACCTGCGAGAAGAACACCTTGCCCTCGACCAGGTGGCCTGAACTCGTTGCTCCCCTGGAGTCCACCAGCACGACGTGGGCATGGACGTCGGGCTCGCCGCCACTGGTCGTGATGGCGCCCATGCAACTGATGAGCTCCTGCGGGGAACGCAGGTCGGCCAGGTCAACGTACTCCCTGGTGTCCTGATCGTAGAAGGCGAGCTTGGCGCTCCTGAGCGCGCCGATGGCGGTGAAGGAGCCCGTGGTGATGCCGTTCTCTCTGGCGATCCTGGCGAGGAACGACAGGAACTCGGAGTCCCGCTCGGGCTGGACGAAGAACGTTCTGACAGCCTGGTAGATGCCGTCGCTCATGGCTCCCTCCCGCGTGCGCGCTTTGCCCGTAGCTCCACACCAGTGCCTCAAGTCGGAAAGAGCGCTCTACGGCAGAAGGATAGCACCGGCCAGGTGGCCCCACAAGGGGCGGAACGGAACTCAGTGTTGGCCTGCCACCAACCGCGCTACGGTTTGATGCACACCTTCATGCACTCCGCTGAGAGGGCCACCCGCATGGCCTCCTCGGCGTACGCGTGAGCAGCTTGAAGCCGGCCGATGAGCCGCACGTCCGTGGCGAATAGGTGCCGATGGACGTTGATGGCCACCTGCCCCGTCCACGAAGTTGCCGGTCTCGATGCACATGGCGCCCTTGTGCATCGTCTCCAGCCCCTCGCGCAGCACGTACGGATAGCCCACGCACTCCACCGCCAGGTCCTCGCCGCGACCCGCTGTCTGCTCCTGCTAGGCCTCACCTGCCCCGACAGTAGGTTAGCATACGGAAGGTCCCGCTCCTAGAATGGCACAACAGAAGGAGAACATGCGCACGATACGACGGTTGCACAGTGCGTCGTTCAAGGCAGACGTGGGCCCTGGCGGCTCTCAAGGGCGACGAGACGCTACACGGCTCCAGTCAGCCCCTCCACCCACTCACCGATACCCAGGACGGCTATGCCAGAAGGAATCTCTGCTGTCAGTCCTTTCGGTTTGGGCAGGCTCGTCCAGACTCCTCCCGGTCCAAGCTGCACCGCTAGCCATGCAGACCCTGAGGTCACAAGAAGTCACTTCGTGCAGTCTGCGCGGGTCAACCAGCCCTCGACCGGAAATGCCAGGCGCAACTCAAATACAGGGCTAGTTCCTGCTATTGGACAGTCGGGCCTCCAAGGCGCCACTCCACGTGTATCTGGTCAGGCCACCTCGATCGCGAAAGCCGGCGTGCCGCGCATGGAATCGGACGGAGTCACGGGTCAGCAGACGCTAGCCCTGACCGCGTTTCTTCGTCGTCAGGGAACAACGTCGCCACCTTGACGCCCAGCGCTTTGCAGATGGCGACGATCTCCACATCCGTCACAGGGCGAGTCCCAGCTTCGATCTTGGAGATCGCAGTGCGGTCTATCTCCAGTCCGATGGTTTGCAGCCGTGCTACCAGCTCCTGCTGCGTCACCTTTCGACCAGAGCGGCGGCGAGCCTCTCGGATGCGGGGACCAACGACGTTCTTCATCTTCCGAAACATTGTCGTGGGAAGTGCCACGGGAAGTGTGCTCCATGAGCACATTCTGTGGTAACATGGCGTGTACCGACCCTGCCCAGACGAGACTCCGGGGTCAAGCTACTTTCGCAGGATGGCGCGCTCCCGCTTGATCGAACGTGCGACGTACGGTCCCGTCAGCGTCGGCCAAGAGTGGGCCAGCCTGCTGGTGTGATTCCAGCCCGTGCTGCCACCGCCTGACGGGCCGTGGTGA
>JAUYDU010000176.1 GCA_030691665.1 Chloroflexota bacterium | reverse complement strand
CCTCAGCCACTCACGGACCTGGAAGGGGCCTGTTGCCACAATGTTCTCCCTGGCGTAGTCGGCCCCCTTCTCGTCGTAGAGGCGCTTGCTGAGGATGCTCAGCGCCTGCCCCGCGTGGTTGAGGAAGTTGCTGTCCCACCGGGGATCGAAGTTGGTAACGGATATGTCCATCTCATACTTGCTAACTACCTTGGCAGCGCCGAAGATGGGCGCGAAGTCTCCCGCCTGGCCGTGGATGCTCTCCTTCGTGACGGCCCCGTTGGCGTCGTTGAAGCTCCATACGGCGTCCTCCGCGGTCATCTCGCCCCAGCCCTTGTGGAACTGGACGCCCTGCCGGAGGGTGAGAGTGACCTTGGAGAGATCGGGGGCCACCTTCCAGGCTACTGCCAGGCTGGGCGTCACGTAATCGTAGCCCGAAGGTCTCATGAAGGCCTCTCCGCCGCTCCAGTAGAGCAGCGTGTCGGAAGTCCCGGACCTGTTCAGGCCCACACCGATGTCGATCCCCGGCACGGCTACGAAGATGGTGCCGGCTTTGACCTTAGGAGCGGGGACCGCCACAGGGGTTGGAGTGGGGCTCGCTATCGGTGCTGGCGTGGGGGTGGGAGTCGCCGTTGGGGGGGCGGCCGCCCTGGTGGGGGTAGGCGTAGGCGTTGGTGTTGCCTGTGGCATGGCGGCCGTGGCAGTAGGAGTCGCTGCCGGAAGAGGAGCTACCGTGGTGGCCGTAGGCGTGGGCGCAGGCGTTGGTGTCGGCGTTGCCGCAGGCCCGCATGCGACCGCCAGGAGAAGCGCGGACACCAAGCCCAAGAGACCTAGCTGGATGCCAATGGCGCGTGGAAACCTCATCTCACACACCTCCTGTGCATTGGCTCCACATCGGTGCACGCGCTCCCTGTGAGCGACGAGCTCACGGTTTGTGGTGACCGAGGAGCCCCGGGCACCTATGCTGGCGCAATACTACAATGCTTCAGCCCACGTGTCAATGCTGACCGCAAACCCTCTCGATTCGTAGTGGCACTCACCCATCTGGTGGCGTTCGATAGGCCGACTTGTTAGACTCGTTGGGCCGCGTCAACCTCCTTTGGCCTTCCGGAGGTACTCCCGGGCGGCGTCAACCACGAGGATACTCACGAACGTCGAGCTCATGAGGTCGCCCCACCAGGCTTTGCCACACGCGCGGACCTCGGCGGCGGCCCTCTCTATCGCCTGCGTGACCTTCGGGTGACGTGGTTGGCCCTGCACACACAGGGACTGCGACAGGTCGAACGGCCCGATGGAGACCGCGTCCACACCGGGCACAGACGTTATCTCCGCCACGTTGCCCAGGGCCTCGGCGTCCTCGATGAGGGCACTGACGAGCACCTCCTCGTTGAACTGCGCCATCTGCTGGGAAGCCTCGGCCGGCAAGACGTAGCCCGTGAAGCGCGAGATGGGCCAGCTTCGCCTGCCCTGCGGAGCAAACTTGCATGCCCTTACCAGCGCCTCGGCGTCGGCCTTCGTCACCATGTGCGGGCCAGTGATTCCCATCACGCCTCGGTCCAGGTACTGCCCGATGGTGGAGGGCTGGGTGTTGGGGACGCGGGCCAGGACTACCAGGTCCAGGCGTTCGGCCAGCATGCACATCTCTTCCACATCGTTCAAAGTGAAGGTGCCATGCTCTCCGTCAAGCCAGATGTAGTCAAAGCCCAGCGAGCCCACCATTTCCAATAGCTGAAGGGACGGAAAGGAGAAGTTCATCCCATAAGACTTCTTGCCCGCCTTGATGTTGGCCTTCACCTTGTTGGTGCGCATGCGGTCTCCCTTCTCAATCTTGATTGGAGCCGGGTCAGGCAGGTATATACTGCACCAAGGCGTTGAGGTGCTCCGGGCTGGGTGGGATCTCCCGCCGCTCCACCTTTTGCATGAGATCGAGGATGGTGCGGTTCATGGGTGTGGGCACGCCGAGCTCCGCTCCCCTGGCTACGACATAGCCGTTGAGGTAGTCCACCTCTGTTCGCCGCCCCTTCATCACGTCCTGGAGCAGGGACGGGCGTCCAGGGGCTCCCAGGTGCTTGACCTGCTCCGGCGATAGCCGACGCTCCCCTGTGGCGGCGTCCAGCTTGGCCTCGAGTTGGCGGACGGTGTTCCCACTAGTGGCGTCGGCGAAGTCCCTGGCTGGGATGCCGCTTATCGGCTCGACCTCTATGCCTAGCTTTTGCGCCACCCGCACGACCTCACCGCCGATCGTAGCCCTGATGAGCCCGGCCGCGCGTCGCTGGTCAGAGCTCAGCGACGTGGCTTGAGGCCCCATGATTCCCGAGAGGGCGTTGGCCATGCAGTTGGTGACCATCTTGGCCCAGCGGACGCCGCGGATGTTGGTGGTCACCTCGCTCGGCCCTATCGCCTTCAGCATGTCGGCCACCTCTCGTGCTCGGGGCGTGACCGAGCCGGACAGCTCTCCCACCGAGAAGGCGTGGGCGGTGAGCGGGTCCGTGCGTATGACGTGGCCCGGCTCGTAAACGCCCGCGCTGATGGTGACCACGCAGCCCACGGTACGCTCCGCTCCCACGATACCTGCCACGGCCTCGTCGTTCAGTGCGTTCTGGGCCGGCAGCACAAAGCCATCTGGCTTCAGGAAAGGCTCTATGAGCATCGTGGCCCAGCGAGTGTCATAGGACTTGACCGACAGGAACACGATATCGAACTGCTCCCGAAGGCTGCTCACGTCGGACAGGTGGAGCGCCCGTGGCTTGACGGTGAACTCCTTCTCTAGGTCGGTCAACTTGAGGCCGCTGCTCCTGATCTTTTCCACGTGGGCGGCCCACTGATCGATCAGGGTCACGTCGCTGCCTTCCCGCGTCAGGTACGCGCCGATGGTCCCTCCTATGGCGCCTGCTCCGAGGACGGCTATGTGTCTTGCCATGCGAATACCCCCTCAGCTTTTTCGATCTGTGTCGGACTGTGGTTCAGGCCCATTCTCGATGAGTTACCGCTGGGCTGGCACCAGTTCGACGAGAGTCACCTGTGAGAAGAACACCTTGCCTTCGACCAGGTGGCCCGAGCGCGTTGCGCCCCTGGCGTCCACCAGCACGACGTGGGCGTGAACGTGGCGCTCGCCGCCACTGGACGTAATGCTGCCCATGCAACTGATGAGTTCCTGGGGGCACTGAAGATCGGCCAGGTCAACGTACTGCCCGGTGTTCTGGTCGTAGAAGGCGAGCTTGGCGCTCCTGAGCGCGCCGATGGCGGTGAAGGAGCCGGTGGTGATGCCATTCTCTCTGGCGAGCTTGGCGAGGAACGACAGGAACTCGGAGTCCCGCTCGGGCTGGACGAAGAACGTCCTGGCAGCCTGGTAGATGCCGTCGCTCAAGGCTCCCTCCCGCGTGCGCGCTTTGTCCGTAGCTCCACACCACTGGCTCGAGTCGGAGAAGGCGCTCTGCGGCAGAAGGATAGCACCGGCCAGGCGGCCCCACAAGGGGTGGAACCGAGCGGGGCACCGGCATTCCCCAATCGCGCTACGGCGCGATGCAGACCCTCATCCAGTCCTCAGAATCCGGGCCTTCTCACTGCGACTACTACCAGTCGTCACGATACTCACGATACTGCGTGTTCTTGACTATTCTCCGTAATCCGTGGATTCCTGTGAGCCGAGGCGCGCTTTCTGAGTGAGGGCGTGTTTTGGGCCCTCTGCCAGCACCCAGACGGGCTGGGCGCCTCAATCAGAAGCCAGGCGCCTGGGGTGTGGGCCTCGTTTCTGGTGAA
>JAUYDU010000132.1 GCA_030691665.1 Chloroflexota bacterium | reverse complement strand
TCCAGGAGGAGCTGCTGGTCTGTGACCTGAACGTGGAGGAGGTTCTCCAGACGCGCCTGCATGACCCCCGCCGGCGCAAGGAGAGGCTGGCCTTCACCGCCAGCACTTCCGTTCCCCGCATCCATCTCTCCGACGAGCCCTTCCTGGAGAGCAAGCCGGCGGTCGAAGCGCGCTGCGCCCCGCCTCTGGACCCCGACCCAGTCGGGGAGGTCTACCAGGCCCTGGTGCTGGGCAGCGGCGACTACGTGCGCAAGAACGGCTTCCAGAAGGTGGTCATCGGCCTGTCAGGGGGCATCGACTCCAGCCTGACGGCGGCCATAGCGGTGGACGCCCTGGGCAGAGACAACGTGATAGGCGTCGCCATGCCCTCCCGCTTCTCCTCCGAGGGCAGCCTCCAGGACGCCCGCGAGCTGGCCGACAGCCTGGGCATCCAGCTCATGGTCATCCCTATCGAGGAGCCCTTCTCAACCTTCCTGAACATCCTCAGCGAGCCCTTCGCCGGCACTCAGTTCGGGGTGGCCGAGGAGAACGTGCAGTCGCGCATCCGCGGTCTGATCATCATGGCCCTGTCCAACAAGTTCGGCTGGCTGGTGCTGACCACCGGCAACAAGAGCGAGATGGCCACCGGCTACGCTACCCTCTACGGGGACATGGCGGGCGGCTTCGCCGTGCTCAAGGATGTGCCCTTGTCCCTGGTCTACCGCCTGGCCCGCTACCGCAACGCCTGCCCCGACAAGTCGGGGGTCATCCCCCAGAGCGTGATCGACAAGGAGCCGTCGGCGGAGCTGCGCCCCGACCAACGGGACACCGACAGCCTGCCTCGCTACGAGCTGCTCGACCCCATCCTGGAGGCCTACGTGGAGGAGGACAAGAGCGTGGACGAGATCGTGGCCCTGGGGTTCGATGAGGCGCTGGTGAAGCGGATCATCGCCATGGTGGACCGCAACGAGTACAAGCGCCGGCAGACTCCCCCCGGCGTGAAGATCACCCCGCGCGCCTTCGGACGCGACCGCCGCCTGCCGATAGCCAATCGCTACAAGGGGTACTAGGCGCTTCTGGCTGATGCCCGGTTCGTTCGTGCGGGCTGGGGTTTTCGCGACCGCGGCCTGAAGGTCACTAATGAATTAGTGACCATGAGCGTGGGGTGATGTAGCGGAGGCCTTCAGGCCTCCATCAAATGGGGTGGAAGCCTAAAGGCTTCCGCTACATCCGCCGTGTCGGTCTTGAGCCTTTATTTCTCAAGTGACCATCAGGCGGGGGTGAACAATCAACTCACCGAAAGTGGACCAGCCGCTCCTGGCTGCGCCCGCTGTTGACGGCGCAAGATTTCTTGTGTTATCCTGTCGTCAAAGGTTTGGTGGGAGGTCGATAGGATCTGCCGCCGCCGATGGCGGCCTGTCGAAGGATGAGCGGAGGGAGGGCTCATGGTTCGACAAGCTCACCATGAGCGGCTCAATTGGGAGGTCGTTGGTGAAGGTCGCGGACATCCGTCACAGGATCGGGCTGAGGCTGCAACAGGCCGCCAGGGAGAAAGACCCGGACTCCCTAGCCCTGGCCCTGGACTACGGCCGGGCCGTTCTCCTGGCCCTGGCATCCCTCGATGAGGAGGCAGAGGTCGATCTTTCAGAGGCGACCGTGAATACGGCTACCGCCGCCAGGATACTCTCCTTCCACGTCGAATACGTGCGGGACCTGATCCGCCGCGAGGTCCTGCCTGCCAGCAAGCGGAACAACGAGTATGACATAAGGCTGGTTGACCTGATGGACTTCATCGCGTCGCCCCGTTATCAGGCGGTCGGGGCGCCAGGCGCCGTTGCTAGAGCAGCCTTGCGAAGGTTCCGCGACTGGGGCATGACCGTCTGGCGCCGGCCCTGGGAGGAGCCCGGCTCCGCCGTCTAGCTGATGCTATGATCCAGGCCGTCCTCTTCGACTACGGGGGCGTCGTCGGTTGCCTCGACCGCCAGGAGGTGCAGCGCCTGGAGGAGAAGTACGGCCTGCCCCTGGGAGGCCTTGCCGAGGCCCTGTACGGCATCCCTGAGTGGGAGGAGGTGCAGGTGGGCCGGGGCTCCGAGGACAGGTGGCTGAAGGCGGTGGCGGCCAGGCTCTACGAGCTGGCGGGCCGGCCGATACCGGGCATCCGCCAGGAGTGGCCCAGGATGTGGCGCGGCATCGACCACGATGTCGTATCGCTGGCGCGGAGGCTGCGGCCCCGCTACAAGGTGGGCCTTCTCAGCAACGCCACCAAGAACCTGGAGGAGCAGGTCCTGAACCACCAGGGCATCCTCCACCTGTTCGACGTGGTCATCAACTCGGCGCACGTGGGGATAGCCAAGCCCGACGTGCGCATCTACCACCTGGCGGCCGAACGACTGGGCGTGCCCGCCTCGGCCTGCGTCTTCGTCGACGACCTCCTTCAGAACGTGGAGGGGGCGCGGGCGGCCGGCATGCGGGCCTTCCAGTACCAGGGCATCGCCCACCTGGAGGAGGAGCTGCGGGCGCTGGGGGTGCGGTGGTAGGCTGTGTCTGCCTAGCCCGGCCTTTCGCCGGATGTCGCCAAGAACAGGCAGCAGGAGGCAAACCATGAAGACGATATTCGCGAGTTTGCTGGTGGCGATTGCACTGCTCAGCCTGGCGGGCTGCGGCGAAGAGGCTGGGGTCGGGCCGGAACAGCAGCAGGTGACTTCACCTGCGGCAGAACCTGATCTGGCAGAGCAGGAGGAGGTCGCGCAGTCGGAAAAGCCGCGCGCCACTCCACCTGCTGCAGCGGAAGCCGATCTGGCGGATCTGGTCGCCGGGAACAGTGCGTTTGCGTTCGACCTCTACCAGGCTGTCCGAACGGGCCAGGGGAATCTTTTCTACTCTCCGTACAGCATCTCTCAAGCCCTGGCCATGACCTATGCTGGTGCCCGAGGGGAGACCAAACGGCAGATGGCAGACACCCTCGCCTTCACCCTCCCCGACGACCGTCTGCATCCCGCGTTCAACGCCCTGGACCTCGAACTTGCCCGTCGCGCTGAAGGCGGTCGGGGCAGAGAGGGACACGAGTTTCGGCTGAACATCGTCAACGCCATCTGGGGCCAGGAGGGTTATGCCTTCCTCCCCGAATTCCTCGATGTCCTAGCCCAAAACTACGGAGCCGGGCTGAGGTTCCTTGATTTTGCGAACGCATCGGAGGAGTCCCGCCTCGCCATCAATGACTGGGTCAGCGACCAGACGGAGGGGAAAATACAAGACCTCATGCCGCAGGGCCTCGTCAACGAATTGACCCGGCTGGTCCTCACCAACGCTATCTACTTCAACGCCCCCTGGGCCTTTCCCTTCAAACCGCAGCTGACCGAAGAGGGCAGCTTCCATCTGCTCGATGGCGGCGAGGTCACGGTGCCGATGATGAAGCAGAGCATGAAGTTCCGTTATGCCGAGGGCGAGGGGTATCAGGCGGTGGAATTGCCGTACGGGCTGAGTGGACTGTCGATGGTCATCTTGCTTCCCCAGGCGGGCCAGTTCGAGACGTTTGAAGGCTCCCTGGACGCCGACCGCGTGGATGCCATCGTCAAGGACCTTGAGGAATGGGGCGTTACGTTGGCCATGCCGAAATTCGAGTTCAAGTCAGGGTTCAATCTAGCACAGACCCTCGCCGCAATGGGCATGCCAGACGCCTTCTCCGAGAGCGCGGACTTCTCTGGAATGATCGGCAGGCGGGAGCTGTTCCTCTCAGCGGTGGTGCACAAGGCTTTCGTCTCCGTGGACGAATCAGGCACAGAAGCGGCAGCAGCCACCGGAGTAGCGGTGCCGGCGTCAGCTCCCAGTGGGCGCGTCGAGCTCGCCGTCGATCGCCCCTTTGTCTTCCTGATCCGCGACCGCGAGACTGGCGCCATTCTGTTTGTTGGGCGCGTCGTCAATCCGACGGCATGATCCACTGGTGACCACTGGACGAGCGCTCGCCTCAGCCGCTACGATCGGTTAATGTTGCCTTCGCCCCGTCGCCGCTAGCCAGGAGGCTTGAGCTATGCCCGCCAGAGTAACCGTCGACGTCATCCCCGACATCCGCTCGATGGCCTGCGAGCTGGTCGCCCGCTCCTCCCGCCGCCTGCGCCACCTGCGCTACTGCGACCTGCGCATCGAGGTGGGCGAGGGCAAGGGCGCGGTGGCCGAGAATGGCATGGACAAGTTCAGCGGCGAGGACTACGGCTTCTCCTTCGGCGTACGGGTCATCGCCGGCGAGAAGGTGGCGGCGGCCGGCTACTTCGGCCAGCAGTTGGGCGCCGCCGACCTGCCCCGCCTGTCCCGCCTCTGGCGGGCCGGCATCGACCACGCCTACCAGCGGGCCCTGGCCAACGCTCAGGCCAAGGCCCTGGCGATAGAGCGCCTGGGCCCCCTGGCCGAGGCCCTGTACAGCACCGAGCTGGCCCCCATCGAGGTCTGCCAGGACACGGTGCCTGCCCAGTACCAGATCGACCCCCGCTCGGTGCCGCTCGAGGAGATGGTGCACTACGTGGGCGAGACCTCCAAGGGGGTGCAGGCGGTCGGCCAGCAGGTGATGTTCAACCACGTCGGGGCCTCCACCTCCCTTAATCGCCAGCTCTTTTGCAGCTCCGAGGGGGCGAACATCGACCAGAGCTGGGCCATCAGCCAGGGCGTGTGCTTCCTGGTGGCCCAGGGGCAGGAGGCGGCCCAGGAGCACTACGACTACGTCGGCCACCAGCGGGGCTGGGAAACGGTGACCCAGGGGGTGGACGAGGAGCACATCCAGCGGCCAGACCTGCGCAGCTTCTCCCTGGAGCTGGCCAGGAGCACCGTGGCCCTGGCCAACTCGCGCCCCCTGAAGGCGACCGACAAGGACGTGGTGGTGGTGACCGATCCCCACTACAACGCCCTGCTGGTGCACGAGATCGTGGGCCACCCCACGGAGGCGGACCGGGCGCTGAAGTTCGAGACGGGCTACGCCGGCCGGAGCTGGCTTCTCAAGGACCTGACCGAGAACCAGTTAGGCAAGCGGGTGGGCTCGGAGCTGCTCTCGGCCTTCACCGACGCCACCCTGTCCGGCTTCGGCCACTACCTGTACGACGACGAGGGGACGCCGGCCAAGCGGGTGGTGCACATCGACCGGGGCATCTTCAGCGGCTTCATGAACAGCCGCCAGACGGCCGCCCTCCTGGGTGCGGAGCCCAACGGCTCCTACAAGGCCATCGACGCCTCCCTGGTGCCGCTGATCCGCATGTCCAACACCGTGTTCGCTCCCGGCGACCGCGACCCGCAGGAGATCATCCGCGAGGTGGATCACGGCTACTACGTGGTGGGGCATCGCATCCCCTCCATCGCCGAGTCGCGGGAGAACTTCCGCATCACGGCCATGAAGGTGTACGAGATCCGCCAGGGGGAGCTGGGCGAGATGTTCCGCGACGGCGGCCTGATGAGCGACAGCCGCGACTACTTCCTGAGCGTGGACGCGGTGGGCAACGACTTCCGGATGCTGCCCATCCCCAACTGCGGCAAGGGGGTGCCGATGCAGACCAAGCGGATGAGCAACGGCGGCCCGACGCTGCGGGGGCGGGCCAAGCTGAGCGGAACGAGATAGGAACGCGCATGCCGGTCATTCCGAGGAGCGGAGCGACGAGGAATCTTGGGCGGGGACGCAAAAACTACTACGTCTATCTGTTGACCAACAGGTCTGGAACCCTCTACAGCGGCCTAACGAGCGATCTCGAACGTCGAGTGTACGAGCACAAGCACAAGCTCGTCGACGGGTTCACGAAGAAATACAATGTTGGCATCCTTGTGTACTACGAGGCAACCGACGACATCCGGGCCGCCATAGCCCGGGAAAAGCAGATCAAAGCGTGGCGGAGGTCGAAGAGAATCGCTCTGATTGAGTCGATGAACCCGCAGTGGCGAGACCTGAGCGAGAGATGGTTCACTTCCCCGCCACCAGATTCCTCGCTCCGCTCGGAATGACAGGGATTGGAGTGCAGATGAGGACCAAGTGGCCAGGCGGCCGCCCGGCTGGGCGGATGAGCAACGGCGGCCCGACGCTGCGGGGGCGGGCCAAGGTTGAGGGGGGCGTGACTGTCATCGCCTGCTTTGCTCGCGGCTGATAGTCTATAATGGCGCTGCAGGAGGCTTGATGGTGGGGACTTTTCACTATGCCATTGAGGTTGGCGACCCCCAGGGGACGCGCTTTGAGAGAGTGGAGGCCCTGGTAGATACGGGGGCCAGCTACACCGTCGCGCCAGCACCCATGCTTCAGCAACTAGGTGTGACACCGCACGACCGTGTCGTCTTCTTTCTGGCCGACGGCCGCCAGATAGAGCGAGACGTGGGACAGACCTGGGTTCGCATCGACGGGAGGTCGGTCATCACCCTGGTGGTATTTGGCGATGAGGGGGCCGACACCTTGCTGGGCGCTTACACCCTGGAAGGCCTCAGATTAGGAGTTGACCCCGCCAACCAGAGGCTGGTGCGGACGCCTGGCCTCCTGATGTCCGCCTGGGGAAAGGGCTGCCGATGCAGACCAAGCGGATGAGCAACGGCGGCCCCACCCTGCGGGGGCGGGCCAGGCTGAGCGGGGCCCCTTAGCCCGGGAAGTGGGGAAGCAGGAAGGCCCATAACCTGGGCTGGAAGCAATCCGTGAAGTATCCAGAGTTCTATGGCCTGCTTCGGGACTGCGTCGCGGCCTGCATTGAAGTGGTCCGTGGCCACCTCGACGCGGGGGGCCAGATCCCCGTGACCCTGGAACAGGAGGTCTCGGTAGAGGAGGTGCCGGTCAGAGCGTTCGTCGTGTCGCGGCAGTTCGTGCCGAAGCGTCGCTTTGACCGACTCCCGGCTAAGTTGCGGGATAATATCTGTGAGCTACCCTCTTTAGCTGCCTTGCTCGTCTTCCTGGATGGCGATCCATTGGGGGAGGAGCTCCTAGTCGACGCGGCCGGCGACAGGATACGAGACCAGGTGAACCAGGCGCAGTGGCTACTGGACGCCTACGTCAACCCACTGGTCAGCCGCTACCTGGAGCTGGCACCCGACGCTCTATTTTCTGAGGAGCGCTTCCGGTCGCTCTACGACGAACTTGAGGACTACATCGAGAGGGGGGCTGTTAACGTCCGTGTCTGGGCGCCGCTCGTCTTTTTCACCATGGCCGAGCCTGCTGTGTGCCTGTGGGATAATCTCTGCATCAGACAGCTGACTGGGGCTGAGTGGCAGGAGCTCTGGACTTTCCCCGAACTGGATCAGGATGGCCTTCCCTTTTTCCAACCGGAAACCAGGTTTGCCCTCGAGACGGGGCAAGAGGTGCCCAAGCGCGGCCCGGTGGACCTGTCGGATACGCTCACGGCATTCAACGACGCGGTCACCGCCCTTCGCCTTACGAAGGCTGGCCGCGTCTGGTTCAATGTCCACAAATATGCTCCCACTCACCCAGTGTTCGGCTGTCCGCGGGCTGGGAGCGGCGGACGCGGGGCGCCTGGTGGTTCGGGTCCAGACTATCATCTGGCTCCGGCCGACGTTCCTACAGTTCGCCGCATCGTCGAAGCTTTGCACAAGCATCCCTTGGCGGGAAACGTCAGGGTGGCGCTGGACAGGTTCAACCTAGGGTGCGAAAGGGAGAGACCGGACGATACATTGATCGACTATTGGATTGCTCTGGAGGCTCTGTTTTTGCCCGATGAGCCGCCTCAAGAATTGCGCTATAGAGCATCGTTAAGGGTTGCCTACTTCGTTGGTCAACATCCCGAAGACCGGGAAGAGATTTTCAGACAAATTCGCAGGTCTTATGACGTGCGCTCTGCTATCGTCCACGGTAGAAAGTCTGAAGATGCGCCGCAGGTAGCGCAGTTCACGGAAGATGTGTTGAGACGGGCACTCAGGAGGGCCGTAGTGGCGCCCGGGCTGCTGGGTATACAGGAATTAGACAAGCTCATTCTCCGTGGTTCTTGACACACAAGGAGCATCTGATGATCCCCCTCTCTCGTCTCCGCCAGGCCGTCGCCGAAGGCCTCGCCTACCTGCGGGCCATCGACGACATCGAGGAGGCGGAGGCGTTCGCCTCTAGCAACGGCCAGCTCCTGGCCCGCCTCAACTACACCTCGAACATCCCCTGCAACGGCGTCGAGGAGCCGAAGTCCACCGAGTCCTACGGCATCGGCGTCCAGGCCGTGTTCCAGACGCCGGAAGGGCACAAGATCGGCTTCGGTAGCGAGAGCAGCGATATCTCTCTGGAGGGGGTGAAGGAGGCGCTGGCCAAGGCCCGCAAGGGGGCGGTGCTGGACCCCGAGTTCAGGTCGCTGGCCCGGCCGACCGGCGAGAAGCGGGCCCTGCGTCGCTATCACGACCCGCGCCTGATGCGCCTGCCCGACGAGGACCTGGTAGGCGCCGGCTGGCAGGTGGTGGGCGGCGGTCTGCGCACCTTCCAGGCCTCGGAGACCCTCAGCGAGCTGGCCGCCGGCCAGAGTCTACGCGACCTGGGGCTGATCGTGGGCGGCGACGTCACTATCCTCCAGGAGCGGATCGCCGTCGGCTCCTCCGCCATGCCGCGGGTGCAGACCGACGAATCGACCCTCATCCTCTCCTTCATCACCGCCATGATCGAGCGGGAGGGCTCGAAGGGCAGCGGCTACGCGGCGGCCACCCGCCTGGAGTCTTTCCGCGACGAGCCCGGCCGAGAGGCCGCCCGCAACGCTATCGGCGCTATCGGTGGGGTGCGGGTCAAGGACGGCGAGTATCGGGTGGTCTTCGGCAAGCAGGCGGTGATGGACATCCTGGTGAATCTGGTGATGCCCAGCCTGAGCCTGGGCATCTTCTACGCCGCCGCCAGTCCCTTCCTGGGCAAGCTGGGTAAGGCGGTCGCCTCCGAGAAGCTAAGCATCTACGACGACGGCGCGGCGCCGGGGCTGGTGGGGAGCAAGGGCATCACCTGCGAAGGCCTGCCCACCGGCCGCACAGAGCTTATCCGCAACGGCGTGCTGACGAGCCTACTGGCCAATCACTACGAGAGCCAGCGCATCCTGGTCGACCCCCGGGCGCGGGAGAAGCTGGGGGTGGAACCCAGCCAATGTCGCTCGGCCCTGGTGCCCCGTAACGGCTTCCGCTTCTCGCGGGGCGGCGGCCGCAACTTCGACTCCCCGCCGGGCATCTTCGCCACCAATGTGATCATCGAGGGGGACGACCGCAGCCAGGAGGAGCTGCTGCGGCAGGTGGGCGACGGCCTCTACCTGGGCCGCATCTGGTACACCTATCCCGTGAACGGCCTGCGGGCGGGCGACTTCACCTGCACGGTGGTGGGCGACTCCTACGTCATCCGCGACGGCCGCCTGGCCGAGCCGATCAAGGCCAACGCCATCCGCCTCAACGACAACATCCACAATGTCCTGGGGGGGATCATCGGCGTTGGCCGCGAGCGGCGGCCGACCCTGGTGTGGGCCGCCGACGAGATCGTCTACGCGCCGGAGATAGCGGTGGAGAAGGTGCGGGTGCAGGAGATCGCCGGCTTCATGGAGACGATCTAGGGGCAAGAGCACGCCCTAAGTCGGTGCGTGCTACTCGCTGGCTCCTACATCAGGAGCCGGGGCACCGGGATAAGCTGCTTCGTCACGGGATCGATGCCTAAGCCTAGTTGCTCAAGCGTCACCGCTCCTAGAAGCGGCTCAGTCGCCTCATCCGCGAACACGACTTGAGTGATGGCTCGCTTGCCGTTCACTTGGACCCAGGTCTGGCCGATATCTAGTTCTACCAGACGCCCGTCGGCCAGGCGAAAGGCTCCCCTTTCGTACGGCTCAATCCCCAACTCTCGAAGAACAGAAGCGGGCAAGGCAGTATGGCTGGCTCCGGTGTCCACCAGGGCCTCGACGGCCTCGAACCGCTCTCCCTGCGGATCACCAATCTCGATGCGGACGCGAAAAGTCCCCATGACGAATACAGTATATCAGGAAATGGCCACTGGCCTTCTACGTTTCGCCCAGCTCTTTGCGGCGTAGGTACTCGTCGATGGCGGCGGCGGCCCGCTTGCCGTCGGCCAGGGCGGTGACCACCCACTCGGCCCCGTGCGCGATGTCGCCGCCGGCGAATATGCCGGGGCGGGTTGTCCTGCCGGTTTCGGGGTCGACTACCAGGATGCCGCTCTTCTCGGCCTCCAGGCCAGGGGTTGTGTGGATGACGAGGCGGTCGGGGCGGTAGCCGATGGCGATAACCACCGTATCTGCCGCGATCTCGAACTCAGAGCCGAGGACGGGGACGGGCCGGGGACGGCCGCTCTCGTCGGGCTGACCCAGCTCCATGCGGACGCAGCGCACCGCCTTCACGTGCCCCGACTCGTCGCCCAGGAGGCGGATGGGCGTCGTCAGAAACATGAACTCGATCCCCTCCTCGCGGGAGTGACGCCTCTCCTCCACCCGTCCCAGCATCTCGGCCTCGGTGCGGCGGTAGACACAGACCACCTTGCGGGCGCCCAGGCGCAGGGCCGTTCGTACGCAGTCCATGGAGGTGTCGCCGCCGCCGACCACCACTGCCCTGCGGCCAGGGTGGATGGGCGCTCGCCACTGGAGAGGTAGGTGCTCAGGCGGCAGGTTGCCCCGCACCAGGAACTCGGTGGCGGTGAAGACGCCCTTCAAGTCCTCGCCGGGGATGCCCATCTTCATCCCTTGAGAGACGCCGTAGCCCAGGAAGACGGCGTCGGAGCCGGCCTCGAACAGATCGTCCACCGTAATGTCCCAGCCGATGAGGGTGTTGGTGACGAACTGCACCCCCAGCTTACGCAGCATCTCGATCTTCTCGTCGAGCATCGCCTTGTCCATCTTGAACCTGGGGATGCCGTAGCGGAGAATGCCGCCCGGCAGGGGCCAGGCCTCGTACACGGTCACCGCGTGGCCCCTCTTGGCCATCTCCTCCGCCACCACCAGGCCGGCCGGCCCGGAGCCAACCACGGCTACCTTTCTGCGTGTGGGGGGTGCTGCCTGAGGCAGAGGCCACCCCTGGTGCTTGCGCTGCTGGTCGGCGACGAAGGCCTCCAGCCGGCCGATGGCCACCGGCAGCGCCTTCTTGCCCACCACGCAGGCGCCTTCGCACAGGACCTCCTGGGGGCAGAGGCGACCGCACATCTCGGGCATGTGGCTGGTCTCGCGGAACTTGACGGCTGCCCCCATAACGTCGCCCATCTCCAATCGGGCCAGGGCTGCCGGGATGTCGTTGTGGATGGGACAGGCCTTGGTGCAGGGAGCGGCGGGGCACTGAATGCAGCGCGTGGCCTCCAGGCGGGCTGTGTCGAGGTCTAGTTCGAGGCAGACTTCGTCCCAGTTGGTGATGCGCTCTTGGGGGTCTTGCTTGGGGATAGTCTGAGGGGGTATTTGTAGTCGCTGTTTGCGATCGAGGGTGGACAGCGGAGCCTGCTCCATCATGGTATTCTCCTAGTGTCCAACCGCTACCCCTCACCTATTTTACGACGCTACCTGGCTTATGTGAATAGCGTGCCATCACAGTTCACGCGAATTTAACGTCGCCGTCCCGGGCGCGCCGCTGCCGGGGGTTCCTGGGTCACTGGTGCAAAGTTGGTGGATGTTTTGTTGGACACTGCGGGATATCCTCCCAAGGCGGACTCGCCGGGGCGAGAATCCCGCAGCTTGGGGTACCAGATTTATGAAGCTGCGGGTTTCAACCCGCAGGATCTTGTCTAGACTTTCCCCAATACCAACCCACCAAATCTGAGCCAATCAGGTTCCTGGCCCCTACCTGCGAGCCATTGAGCTAGCCCTCGCCGGCCCCCGCAAGAGCCGCTGGCCGCCGCACCCAGAACAGGCCCCGGCGAGGGGAGAACAGGAACGCCAGAAGAAACAGCACATTAGCCGTCAGCACGACGGCCGCGCTGGTAGCGACATCGGCATGATAGGAGACGTAGAGGCACACCAGGGAGTAGAGGGCGCCCACCCCAGCGCCCACCGCCATCATCAGATGAAGCCGCCGCACCAGGAGCTGGGCGGTGGCAGCAGGTGTCACCAGCATGGCCACCACCAGCACTATGCCCACCGCCTTGAGGGCGACG
>JAUYDU010000039.1 GCA_030691665.1 Chloroflexota bacterium | reverse complement strand
CATAATGCAGCTAAGCTGATGTTGTGAAAAAGCGTACAGCGTACCTTGGCAGGTCGAAACTGTAGGGGAGTAAGTGCGATGTTGAGAAAACTGGTTCTGTTGCTTGGTCTAGCAGGTGCCTTGGCCGCCGTTCTGGCGGTGGGATCCGCCTCCGCCGGCATCAGCGACATCTTCGGCAGCGACCACGACCGCGGCACGCCGGGAAACCCCACCTGCAAGACGTGCCACATCCCCCACGATGCCCAGGGGGATTATCTGTGGGCGCGCACACCCAAGGCGGGACAGCCCGCGTCCGCGGGTCTCTGCTTCAGTTGTCACGATGGATCGATAACAAACCGTGGCGACTACATCGCAGCGCCTGGCACCGTGAACCACCGCAATCGGGATCAGGGCCACGGCGCTATGGCCAACTACGGCGACGGCTACTGCCTCGGCTGCCACGACGCCCACGACCCAGATTGGCGCTTCACCAAGGACCTGATGAGGGTGTCGGTTCCACCCAAGCCGCAAAACCCGGACAACGCCAACTTCTGCCTGTCCTGCCACTCGATTAATCACCCCACCCGCGGGTTGGGGCCCATGCATGCCTTTGACGTGGAGGACCCGGCGGACAACTCCTGGCGTATCGCTGAGAACCCGGATGTGCCTGTGAGCGTGGTCCAGATGACCCCGCCCCCGGGTGCGGACCAGACCTTCGACCCCGGCGCCGGGGACCCGGAAGGGACGCGCCTGTGGGACAGCGCTCGCCAAGAGCCTGTGGGTGCTGGCTCTGGTAAGGTCGCCTGCCTGACCTGCCACACCCCGCACGGGGCGGTCACGCCGTACGGGGCGGTCACGGAAGACGAGAAAACGGCCAAGCTGAACACGATGGACGACAACGACGGGGCCAAGCACGCGCCCATCTGTGAGAACTGCCACCAGTAGGAGAGGGTTGCCCCTCGTTGAGGACTTGAGAGAGGGTACGACGATGAGAAGCAAGAGGATGTGGATCGGAGTTCTCGGAATCTTGGGAGCTCTCTCGCTGGGTTTGACCGTAGCCCAAGCCGGGGTGAGCGACATCTTCGGCACCGACCACGACCTGGGCACGACGGCAGTGCCTACCTGTATGCAGTGCCATACTCCGCACAAGGCCAAGGGCCCCTACCTGTGGGCCCGGGATTTCTCCGCGGTATACCCGAGCCTGACCGGGCTGATGAAGCTATGCTTTAGCTGTCATGACGGCGGTGTGACCAACGTCGGGGAGTTCATGGTCGCGCCAGGCATCGTCAACCATGAGGTGAACGTGGGCGTGGAAGGCGAGGACTGCGACCGCTGCCACGACCCCCACGTGGACAACTGGAAGTTCGTGACCGACACCGCCATTCCGACCGAGTACAGGAATGCCAACCTGTGCAGCGCTTGCCACACCGGCGACATTGGCGTCAGCCATCCGCTGGTTGAGACGAACAAGCCCATCGACCGGGTCTGGAACCCCTACGCGTCGCCGGCCGACTTCAGCGGCACCCGGTTGTTCAACGCCGCTGGCGACACTGAGGTGCCAACGGGCACCGGCAACATCAAGTGCGCTACCTGCCACGTCCCCCACGGGTCTGTGGACGCAGTGGGTCTGAATTCTATGCTGTACGTAGACCCTGCCAGCGAGCACTCGCCCATCTGCGAGAACTGCCACCAATAGGAGGAACGAGGGGACAGCAGCGGTAGCAGGTAGACCATGGCTCGCAGAATCGTCTGGGTAGCTTCTCTGGCGGCGGCGCTAGCGCTGGCGTTGAGCATGAGCGTCGCTTATGGGGGCATCAGCGACATCTTCGGCAGCGACCACGACCTGGGCTCTCCAGGCAACCCCACCTGCAACCAGTGCCACATCCCCCACAACGCTCAGGGAGACTATCTGTGGGCGCGGGATGAGTCCTCGACATACCCGGAGCTGACCGGGCTGATGCGGTTGTGCTTTAGCTGCCACGACGGCTTTGTCACCAGCATAGGTGCTTGGATCCCCGTTTACGCGAACCACCCGGTCGAACCTGGTACCGAGGGCGAGGACTGCGACCGCTGCCACGACCCCCACGAAGGGGACGCCTGGAAGTTCACTCGGACGATTCCGGGTGTCCAGTGGAGGAACGCCAACCTCTGTAACGGCTGCCACGCGGACGACATCGGCCCCGTCTATCACAGCTATGACGTGCTAGCCACCTCGCCCAACCTGCCCGAAGACCGCACGTGGGATCCCTATGCCTACCCTGAGCGGGACTTCAGCGGCACCCGCCTCTTCAACGAGGCTGGCACCCAGGTGGTGCACAGCGGCGACGCCTACATCAAGTGCGCCACCTGCCACGTCCCCCACGGCGGCTCGGGCGGAGGCATGAACTCCATGGCGGACTACGCGGAGGTTGACGGGGAGTACCACGAGCCCATCTGCGAGAACTGCCACCAGTAAGTGAGGCCCTGAGGGCGGCGGTGGGGGGGCCGCCGGACGCGTCTCCCCACCGGGCCGGTAGCTCTGGAGGTGGAGACGAAGACGAGGGAGGTGTGAAAGTGGGCTGGAAGCAAAGGGCGAAACGGGCGCCCCTGGTGGTGGCCGTTCTCGCCCTACTTATTATTGGTGGCTGGGTAGTCTGGCAGCTAGGGCAAGGCGGCGAACAAGAAGCTCCCATCCCCTCCCCCGGCGAGGAGCGGCCGCTGGAACAGGTTACTACTCGCGTCTTCTCCGCCGATCTGGCCTGGAGCAGCCCTCTGGCCTGGAAGGACGCCGAGGACCAGGCTACCGCCGAATCGGCATCCCTTCCTGCTGACGTTGCTGTGGTTGGCGGCCGTGTCTTCGTGCTGGACACGAGCAACGGTCGCATCCTGGAGCTGGCCCCGGACGGGTCGGTCGCTCGTATCCTGGACAGCCGAGTAGACGAGCGGATGGCTCTGAAGGGAGCCATGGCCATGACAGCCTACACCGGGAAGTTGTACGTGGCCAACTCCGGGGCGGGAACTGTCGTAGTCGTCGACCCGTCGGGGCGCGTCGACCAGGTGATAACCCCCCAGGTCGAGGCCGCCGAACGCGCTGTCAGGCCTGTGGGCATAGCCATCACAGCCAGCGGCCAGTTCTTCCTGAGCGACCCCGACAATAACCGCGTCCTCAAGCTCGACGGCAACGGCCAGCAGATCGCCTCCATTGGCACAGGAAAGCGCGATTCCGGCGAATACGGGCTCAACGCGCCCGGCGGCCTGACGCTCGATTCCCAGGGCAACCTCTACGTGGTGGACATGCTGAACTACGCGGTGAAGAAGTACTCGCCCGACGGCCAGTTCCTTCTAAGCATGGGCGAGGCTGGCGACACCGAGGGCACCTTCTCCCGCCCGAAGGCGGTGGCTGTCGATGGGCAGGGGAACATCTACGTTAGCGACGGACTGCTGGTGGCCGTCGAGGTGTTCAACCCTGATGGCACCTATGCAGGGTTCATCGGCAGGCAAGATCCCGCAGATAAGGAGTCCCCTCCCCTCTTTCAGGCGCCGCACGGCCTGAAGATAGTAGGCGACAAGCTATACGTGATTGATCGCTTCGCCGGCCTGTTCCAGTTCCAGGTGGGCTCTGCCGGAAGCAGCAGCTAGGGCAAGGACCCAGCATCTAGGCGGGCGGTAAGAGGCGGGGAGGGGCGTGGCCCCTCCCCGCCTTAGCGTCTGGGGTGGGGTTGGGCCGAGTTTGCGATGGAGGATGAGAGGCTTGAGGGGTAGCCTGACGGGGGAACCCGAGCGGGCGATGTCTACCAATCGTCGCCATTGACTGGGTCTATCGTTTTTGAGCCGCGGAGCCTATACTGAGAGATGAAAAGTGATAGGTTTCACGACATTCGCTGAGGTTCGCAGCCAGGTCTGGCGGGGCTTTTCATGAAGAAGTTGGGCGTTGGCCTGAGGTGGGTGGCGAGAAGGCTGTCCTTCACCGGCTGGAGGAGAATGAACCTCCAGGTGAAGATCGGGCTGTTCGTCTTCGCCGGCCTTCTCGTTGTCTTCGGTCTGCTGGGCTACCTGGGGCTCCACGCCCTCTCTCAAAGCACAGACCGCACGCTGGACGAACGGCTTATTCTGGCCGAGACGGTAGCGCAGGGCATGGACCAGACCCTCTCCCAGAGCCTGGAGCAACTGAAGAAGTTCGCCACCGCTGAGGCAGTCGACCTGGAAGACGGCGATCTGGCACCTGAAAAGGAGGCCCTGGAGGAGCTGTACCAGTACTCAGGCCCCTACATTGCCAACACCTTCCTCCTGGACCGAGAGGGAGGCGTCGTCTGGATCGTCCCCCAATCCGCCACCGGGACCGGCCCGTTCCTGGCTCGCTATCCAAACGTGGCGGAGACCTTTCGCACCGGCGAGCCTCAAGTCTCCGGAGACGTGTCGTCGCCCGCAGATGGGGCGCTTATGGTATCCCTTTCCGTCCCCATCTGGAGCAATGCCGGCAAGATGGTGGGGGTGGTGGGCAGCACCTTCGGCCCTGCCCAGTCCTTCGTGGGGAGCCTGGTCCAGCCCGTCTCCTTGGGTGAGACGAGCTACCTGGAGGTGGTGAACGAGGAGGGGATGGTGCTGGCCAGCACCAGGCCGAGCACCGAGACCGATCCTTTCGCCGACACTGAGCACGCCGAGCGATTCTCTGCCCTGATAACGGAGGGGAGAGCCGTCGTCCGCACCTGTCATCGCTGTCACAACCCCGAGGGCACGGGGGAGCGGCGGGAGGACGTGATGGCCTTCGCACCCCTGTCCACCGCTCCCTGGGGCGTGGGCATTCGCCAGTCGGAGGAGGAGGCGTTTGCGCTCACCCGGGACCTGGAAAGAAACATCTTCGTCTTCGGCAGCGTGGCCCTGCTGGTGGCGGTTGTCGGTGCCTGGTTCGGTGCCCGCGCCATTGTGAGGCCGGTAAGACAGCTCACCACCGCCTCGGAAAAGATGGCCGCCGGGCATCTGGACGAGCCCATCGCTGTTCGCAGTAGAGACGAAATTGGCCAGCTCGCCAGGACGTTTGAGACCATGCGCCAGAGGCTGAACACGTCGCGCCAGGAGATCGAGCAGCGCACGGCGGACCTGGAGCGTCGCAACCGGGAGCTCGCGTCCATGGCTAGCATCGCCGAAGTGGTCAGCCTTTCCCTCGACATCGATCGTATCCTGGACCAAGCCCTGGACAGGCTGCTGGCGACGGTGGAGGCGGAGGCCGGGGGCATCTTCCTCCGGGAAGGCTCCCAGGGGATGGTATTGCGAGTCCAGCGGGGCCTCTCGCCCGAGCTGCTCCCCGAGATGGGCGAGCTAGCAGGGCACGACGCCGTGTCGTTCCGGGCCATCGCAGCGGCGGGGAAAGGCCCCAAGGGAGCCTATGGGCTGGAGGCCGAAGCCGAACGCCAGCCGCAGAGTTCCTGCCGCGTGCCCCTAGTGGCCAAGGGAGAGGTTATCGGCAGCGTGGTGGTCATCCGGCGGGGAGAGCGGCCCTTCAGCTCGCAAGAGATAGGCCTGATGACCGCCATAACCAATCAGATCGGGATGGCCGTTGGCAATGCCGAGCTCTTCCAGGAGACGCGAAAGCGGGAGCGAGAGACGGAAGCTCTTTACGAGATCGGAGTCAAGATTTCCGCCTTGCTGGACATCGACAAGATCCTGGACACCGTTGTTGACAGCGCTCGCCAGCTCCTAGAGGCGGAGGTGGCAATCCTCACCCTGCTCGACGAGAACACCCGTGAGGTGTACGTCAAGAGCGCCAGCGGTGCCTGCGACCGTGGCTTCGAACAGATAAGGATCAAGGCTGGCGAAGGGCTCAGCGGCAGGGTGATCGCTCTTGGCCAGCCGGTGACCTCCTCGGAGTACCTCCGGGACACCTCCTTCAGCCATGACCAGGAGGCGGATTCCCTGGTGAGAGACAAGGGCCTGCGCTCCTTCCTGGCGGTTCCCTTGAGCGTCGGCGGAACAGTGCTGGGAGCGCTGATTGTGGCCGCTAGAAAGCAAGCTGAATATCCGGAGAGCGATGTGGACGTACTATCGCGGCTGGCCAACCAGGCGGCCATCGCCGTAGAGAACGCCCGTCTGTACCTGCGGGCTCAGGAGACGGCTGCCCTGGAGGAGCGGGACCGCATCGCTCGGGAGATGCACGATAGCTTATCCCAGGTGCTTGGTTATCTCAGCATCGAGGCTTCGGCGGTGGAACAGAAACTGGCTGCCGGCCAGCTCGCCGCCGTCAAGGAAGAGCTGGCAGAGATGAGAAAGGCAGCTCGCGATGCCTACGAGGACGTGCGTCAGGGCATTCTAGCCCTGAGGACCGCGGGGTCCCTGACCAAGGGTTTCGTTCCCAGCCTAGACGAGTTTGTGCAAGAATATGGTTCCCAGAGCGGCCTGACGGTAGAGGTCGATGTGGCGGACGAGCGGGCGACTCAATTCTCGCCCAAGGCTGAGGGTCAATTGCTGCGCATCATCCAGGAAGCCTTGACAAACGTCCGCAAGCATGCTAATGCCACCCACGTAGGGGTGCGGTTCGAGCTCCAGGACTCCTGGGCGCAGATCACTGTGGAGGATGACGGGCAGGGGTTCGAGACGGTCCAAGCGCGGCGAGGGCGGCACTTCGGGCTTCAGACCATGAGGGAGCGGGCCGAGAGCATCGGGGGCAAGCTGGCCGTCGAATCGAAGGTGGGTGCGGGGACAAGGGTAGTGGTAAGGGTGCCTTGGGAGCAGGAGGGGGCTAACAACAATGCAAGCCATAAGGATGCTCCTAGTCGATGACCATATCCTGTTTCGCCGGGGCCTGATAAGCCTGCTGAGCACCCAGAAGGATATGGAGGTCGTTGGCGAGGCAGCTGATGGTCTAGAGGCCCTGGAGAAGACGCGAGAGCTGATGCCAGACATCATTCTCATGGACATTACCATGCCCAACTGCGATGGCCTGGAGGCAACGCGCCTCATCCTCGACGAGATGCCCTACGTGAAGATCGTGATGCTCACCGTGTCCGAGGAGGAGGGGAACCTCTACGAGTCCGTCAAGAGCGGTGCCAAGGGGTATTTGTTGAAGAATCTGGAGCCAGACCTCCTCTACGGTCTCATAAGGAGTGTAGCGGCCGGAGAGGCTGCGCTCTCCCCGGTCATGGCCAGCAAGATCCTCAAGGAATATGCTGGACAGGGGGCGGGAGTGCCTGAAGAGGTAGGTCGAGGGCAAAGGACAACGGCGCGGGAGGAGGAGATCCTCAATCTGGTGGTGGAGGGCCTGGGCAACAAGGCGATCGCCCAGCGCCTGTCCATTAGCGAGAGCACCGTCCGCAATCACCTGCACAACATCCTGGGGAAGCTACAGTTGCAGAATCGTGTCCAGCTCGCCATCTATGCCAGTCGCCGTGGAGGCAGCGGCAAGGGTAGCCTAGGCACTCGCCCATAGTTCTCGGTCGCGGCACGCTCTCCTCTTTGGGGCCCTATCCGGAGCGATAGGGCCCCTTCCTTTTCGGGCCTAGCGCTGTGCCTAGTGTCTCTAGACAAACGCCTAGGGAGTCGAGGGCCAGCCTAGGCCATTCTATTTCTCAAAATGAATCGGGAACACGATTACGCGCTGGCAGGAGCGAGGTCTAGCATGAACTTGGAAGGGAGTCGAAGAGGGCAATGAAGAAGCAGCAGATTTTCATCCTGTATTCACATGCCCTGTTCGCCCGTGGCGTGGAGAGGATGCTTAGGGGCAGGCGGGGACTGCAAATAGTGGGCATGGAAGCCAATTGGGCTAGAGGGATCGAGACCATCGCTAGCCTCCACCCGGAGGTGGTGATCGTCGACAGCGACAAC
>JAUYDU010000551.1 GCA_030691665.1 Chloroflexota bacterium | reverse complement strand
CCTACGGGCGCTGCCATCATCACTACGCTGGCAAGCTTCCGACGGCCGGCCATGAACGTCCAGGGAGTGGGCTACGGGGCGGGCAGTCAGGACATCCCCGGCTGGCCGAACGTGCTGCGCCTGTGGCTGGGCACAGCCGGGGAGGAGGCCGGACAGCCTGTGCTGCTGGTGGAGACCAACATCGACGATATGAATCCGGAGATATTGGGCTACGTCCAGGAGCGGCTGTTGGCCAGCGGGGCCGCCGATGTCTGGCTCACGCCGATCCAGATGAAGAAGGGGCGGCCTGGGGTGATGCTCTCCGCTCTCTGCCCTGCCGAGGCCGAGGAGGCGGTCGTCGGCCTGCTCCTGCGGGAGACGTCGACCCTGGGGGTGCGCCTGCGGGAGGTGCGGCGGCAGGAGGCCGAGCGAGAGGTGCTGGAGTTTGCGTCGAGCCTGGGGCCAGCCGCCGTAAAGGTGAAGCACCTGCCGGGGGAGCCGCCGCGGGCGGCGCCTGAGTACGAGGTCTGTCGGCGGTTGGCGGAGGCCAGCGGCCAGCCCCTGGCGGAGGTGTATCGCATCGTCCAGGCGGAGGCGGAGGCTCTGCTGGCGGGGCGGGGGCGGCGACGGGGAAGAAGGCAGGTTCGTCCCCAGATTGACACTGCGGGATATCCTCCCAAGGCGGACTCGCCGGGGCGAGAATCCCGCAGCTTATGATGCCGAATCTATCAAGCTGCGGGTTTCAACCCGCAGAGCCATACCTTCAACCTCGCCCAAACCCCGGTATGGCTGGCGAACCTAGGCCTACTACTCCACCACTTCCAGCGTAAACTCCATGCCGGCAGCTCGATGGCCGGGGAAGTCGCAGTAGACGGGGTAGGTGGCCGGCTTGGAGGGAGCGGTCCAGTTCACCCGGCGGGTGCGGCCTGGCGGGATGATGATCTCGTCAATGCCGGCCTCGCCGGGCTCGATGCTCTCGAACTCGTGGTCCACCTTGCCCGTGTTCTTGATGACGAAGGTGACCTTGCTGCCGGCCTTCACCGTGACGACCTTGGGCTCAAAGTACATTTGCCCGTCGCGTTCACCGGCCACGATGGGGATCTCCTCGCCGCCGCTTACGGTAGTGCAGGCTGATAGTATGAGCAGGGAGAGGAGCAGCAAGGAAGCAAGGGCAACAAGCGCTCTCATCCCTCTTCCCTTTCTAGCCCGCCTGAGGCGGGATTGGCCGCCGCCTGGAGTTTGGGGGCGGCCATCGTTCGTTCTCGTCTCAAGGTGAAGAAGGCCAGGGTGGGCACAAGATAGGCTCCGTAGGCGACGACCAGGCCCAAGTAGGGACTGGAATCGTAGCCAAAGATGGTGCTGAGGAAGCGACCCGTGTCGGAGTTGTCAGCGATGATATTGTAGGTGTCCCACAGGTGGGGCCCCAGATTGGGCGTGGCGCCTATCTCGTGCAATTCCTTGAGCCCGTTCACCAGCAGGCCCGCCGCCAGGATGATAAGAAGGACGCCGGTAACGTTGAAGAAGGCGCTGAGGGGGAGGCGAGCGGCGCTGGCATAGACGACGTAAGCCAGGGCGGCGGCTACCGCCAGGCCTGCGCCCGCCCCGAACCAGTAGAGGAAGGTGGAGTCGGCCCTGGCCGAGCCTGCGAACAGGAAGAGGACCGTCTCCAGTCCCTCGCGGCCGACGGCGGTGAAGGCCAGCAGGGCCAGGGCAAGAGCGGAGCCGGAGCGAATAGCCACCTCGACGTGAGCGCGTAGGGCGCGGCCGATGCTGACCGCCTGGCGCTTCATCCAGAAGATCATGCCGGTGAGGACGAGGACGGCGAAGATCATGGCGCCGCCCTCGAAGGCGGCCTGGGCGGTGTAGGACAGGTTGGCGGCTGTCAGCTCCAGGATCGCTGCGGCGGCGATGCTGCCTGCGAAAGCGACGCCGGCCCCCAGCCAGACCTGCCGCCAGTAGCGCCGCTGGTTGGTGCGGGCCAAGTAGCTGAGGACGATGGCCACGATGAGGCCGGCTTCCAGACCCTCGCGGGCGGTTATGAGGAGAGAATACAGCACCTGCCCCACCCTTCTAGAAAGTGCCTTCGCGCCTACTAATGTCTTGGGTTAGCCTCGGCTATTAACATAGGCGAATATCGCCTGGTTGTCAACCTCCAGCGGCAGGAAAATTCTTGCTTTGGCTGGATAAACCTCTCGCCTGGGGATATACTAATATGGAAATGTCTGACGAGATGCCAACCCGCGCCGTCGCCGACTACTTGCAGGCCATCTTCGCCATCGCCAGCGAGGGAAGGGCCGTCATCGGCGCTCGGGTGGCGGAGTGGCTGGGCGTGACGCCGCCCACGGTGGTGGGGATGATCCACCGCCTGGCCCGCGACGGCCTGGTGGAAATGAACGAGCGCAAGGAGATCTCCCTCACTCCCAAGGGCGAGGGGCTGGCTGCCGTCATGTTGCGGCGCCACATGCTGGCCGAGCGCCTTCTGGCAGAGGTGATCGGCCTGGAGTGGCACAAGGTCCACCATGAAGCCCATAGCTTCGAGCACGCCATCTCGGCAGAGGTGGAGCAGAAGTTGACCGCTCTCCTAGGGGAACCCACAACCTGTCCCCACGGCAATCCCATCCCCGGCACCGCCGGCGCCTACGCCCCGCCGGGCGTTCTCTCGCCCCTGAGCGAGGTGAGGGAGGGGGAGCGGGTGGTCATCGACCGCATCTCGGAGGAGGCGGAGCTGGACCAGCGGGCCCTGGAGTACATGGAGCGCAATCGCCTCATGCCCGGCCAGGAGCTGGTGGTGCAGGAGGTGGCACCCTACGCCGGCACCATCAGCGTGTGGAACGGGGATGAAAAGGTGACAGTCGGCCTGCGCATCGCCGCCAAGATCCGGGTGCGGGCCGCCAGCTTGCCGGCAGGCCATCGACAATCTAGTTGATCTCTGCCCCGATGAATCGGGGCAGCTTCCATCCAAGCCGCGGATTTATGATCATTGAGAAAATAATGGCTCAGGCCCGGCATAGTGCGATGTAGCGGAAGCCTTTAGGCTTCCACACCTTATCATGGAGGCCTGAAGGCCTCCGCTACATCACTCCGCGCTCAGCTAATTCATTGATGACCATCAACGCGCGGGGAAATCTGTTTTGTTTGAGGCCATCAGGCAGGCGCTCAGCCTCCGCCTGAGGTGGACTCGCCTTCGGCGAGAGCTTGCCAGCCCATCTAGCTAGGGCAGCACGAAGCGCCTCAGCGCCCAGGCCACCCCATCCTCGTCGTTAACGGGAGCCACGGCGGCGGCCGCCTGGCGGACGGGCTCGGGGGCGTTGCCCATGGCTACGGCGCAGCCGACGACGCGGAACATGGCGACGTCGGCCTGGGAGTCGCCGATGGCCAGGGCGTCCTTGGGGTCAACGCCCAGCTCGCGGCAGACTAGCTCCAGGGCGCGCCCCTTGTCCGCTTCGGCGTGAGTCATCACCAGGTAGTGGGGGAAGGTGAGGCTGTAGTTGCGGGAGAAGTTGACGCGCTGTCCGTAGCTGCCGTGGAAGGTCTCGTACATCTCGTCCACGGCCTCTTCCCCGAAGACGAGGATGGCCGTAGGGGCGCCCTGGGCCACTAGCTCGGCCTGGCGGCGGGCCACCTGGAGGTCGGGGGGCAGGCGTTGGGGGTCGACGTTGCCCTGGGGCCGCATGTAGGTGACGTGATCGAGGGTGGTGAACATCGCGTACTGGCGTTCGTCCCCCAGGGTCGTGGCCTCGTGAGCGAACCGCTGGTCGAGGCGGAGGTGCAGGAGCTCGTGCTCGTCGGCGGGGCGCTTGACCAGGGCGCCGTTGTGACAGATGAGGGGCGTGGTGAGGCCAAGGCTGTCGGCGGTGCGGCGAGCCAGGTAGAACCAGCGGGATGTGGCCAGGACGACCGGCACTCCCCTCTCGACGGCCTGGCGCACGGCCGCTGCGTTGGCGTCGGTGAGGCGGTTGGAGCTGTCGAGCAGGGTGCCGTCGATGTCCAGGGCTACCAGGCGGATCATGTCAACCCTATTCTAGCGCCTGCCGTGTCGTAGCTGCAGACCTTCAGGTCTGCTGTGAGGCAGGGCTGATGGTCATGAACTATTTATATTCACCTCTGCCGGTTGAAACCGGCAGCTTCGGCAATGCTGCGGACTTCAATTCGCACTAAACAACCCCGTAGGGGCCGACCTTCAGGTCGGCCCTGGGCGGAGCTGAAGCTCCGCCCCTACGGGCGGGATGTGAGGTTATCTTGTTGATGACCATAAGCCCTGCAGCTACTGTCATTCCCTTTGGTAGAGTCCCACCAGGTCCAAGCGGCATCGGCGTACCTCTCCCCTTCCAGACGTTGTGCTAGCTCCTCTTCCTCGGCGCTCAAGCGGCCGGGGCGGAAGTCCACACCCCAGGCGCGCGCGAAGCCTTCTACCAGGGCCTGGGCCACCTCGCGGCGCTGTAGCCGGCGGCCCAGCACTTCCTCGATGGACTGCCCCCTGCCATCCGGGGCCAGGCGGATGCTCCCCTGCTGGAGGAGGGCACCGTGGCGGCGCACCTGGGCGCTGCCCACCAGCTTGGCTCCGTTGAGGGTGAGCTCGTAGGGGGCGACGGCGTCGAAGCACCAGGCCGTCCCGGGCGGGCGGCTGCGGGCGAAGGCCGGGCGCAGGGGGGACAGCCCCAGGATGGCCAGACCCTCGGCCAGGGCGCGGGCGATCTTCTGGTACGACTGGCGGATGCTTCCCGCCACCAGGGGGTGGTTGGCGGGGGCGACCACGCTGTAGCAGATGTCGCCCCGGTGGAGGACGGCGCGGCCGCCGGTGGGCCGCCGCACCACCTGGAGGCCGTCGAGGGCCTGGGCGGGCTGGAATCGACCGAGCGACAGGCAGGGGGGCCGGAAGCTGAACAGGCGCAGGGTGGGCGGCGACTGACCCTGGCCGCAGAGGGTGAGGAGGGCGTCGTCGATGGCCATCTGGCGAGGGCCGGGGGCCGGGCTGCTACCGAGGAAGCGCCAGGTCACGGTTTCCATCACAGCCCCAGGACACGCTGGGCGTTCTCGTAGAGGATGAGGCGCTTCTCTTCGGCGCTCAGGGGCAGGCTCTCGATGCGCTGGCAGTCCTTGACGGGATGGAACCAGGGCCAG
>JAUYDU010000544.1 GCA_030691665.1 Chloroflexota bacterium | reverse complement strand
GATGCGGAGGTTCGCCGCCGATTCCGCTCCTTGGCTAACTACGTCAAGGCCGTGTTGGACGCCTCGGAGTCGGGCATCATCAGGGCAGAGGAAGCCCTTCTGCCCTACCTCCTGTTGCCAGAGGGGGACACGGTGTACCAGAGGGCGAGCCGCCAGCTCGAGCGAGGCGTAGCCGTGAGCCTGGCGCAGGCCCTGATGGCACCGGATGCCTTGGGGACGCGGCCATGAACGAGCAGGACATCATCGCCGCTCTCCGCCGCCACCACCGGCCGCCCCAGTGGGTGTTCTTCGACGAGCTCCGGGTGGGGACCGGCTTTAGCGGGCGCTACGCCGACCGGGAGGTGGAGCAGCGGGTGGATGCCTGGGCCATCAGCTGCTGGGACTCCGGCAGGTACCGGCGCATCGCCTACGAGGTCAAGGTCAGCCGGGCCGACTTCAAGCGGGAGCTGGCGGACCCGTCCAAGCGCCAGGCGACCCTGCGCATATCCAACGAAATGTACTTGGTGTGCCCTGCGAGGCTGATACAGAAGGGCGAGGCACCCGAGGAGCTGGGCCTGGTGTGGGTGACTGAACGCCACGCCACCCACCTGGTCAAGCGGGCGCCGTACAGGGACACCCCATTCCCGGGCTGGCCCTTCGTCGCCTCGCTGGCCAGAAGGGCGTGGCTGGCCAGCAACGGCGGCGGCAAGAACATCCTGGAGGCGGCACGTGGCAAGCAAGCACCCTGAGCCGGCTGAATGGAAGCGGCAACTTCTCAAACAAGGCCTACCGGCTGTCCAGTTTGAGGGGCCCCTTATGGGGGTCTTCTGGGGCCTGGACGAGGCGCCGGAAGAGGCCCTGATAACAGGGATGAGCGACCTGGCCGACGAGCTGCGGCGCCGGGGCTGGGTGGTCGTTTTCACGACTCGGAAGAAACAGGAGTAGGCGGTGCCGAAGTACGGGATGAAGGCCGTCACGCAACGTAACGGGTAGAGCAACGGAGTAACGCATGAGCTGGCTCACAACGCCCACAAAGCTCGGAGAGATATGCCGAGGGCCTGCCGAAGCGCTTCTCGGGGAAGCCCTTCTCAGGGCCCAGGTCCCCGCATTCGCCTTGTTCCCTGAGGCCCCCCTATGGGTTCCTATGCTGACGCCCACCCAGGAGCAGCGGCTGACGGTGGACCTCCTGGTAGGCTACGGCCTCGGAGCGCCCTATCGGCCTCTCTTCGCGGTGGAGTGCGATGGCTACGAGTACCACGGCGACTATGAGGCCTTCAAGGAGGACCGCTACCGTGATAGGAGGCTGCTTCTGGCCGGGCTCCCTGTGCTCAGGTTCGCGTCGGTAGAGGTGATCCATTACAACCCTACTCAGAGCATGGAGGAAGTGGTCCGAACCTTCCACCTCCTCTCCACGGTCAACCTCAGGCAGGACTTCGTGCTGGAGGAAGGGGCATGAGCAGCCGTAAGGATAGGCGGATGCTCCGTAGTAACCTCTCCCGCGCAAAGGACTTGGGGCGGTGCTCGGCCCTCGCGCAGTACCTCTACTGCCTCCTGGTGGTCAACGCTGACGACCAGGGCCGCCTCTCTGGTGACCCTGACACCATCAAGATGGACGTGTGCCCACGGGTGAAGGAGGTGGGTTTCGACGATATTCCAGGGCACCTTCAGGAGCTTGAAGAGCAGCGCCTTATCACCGTCTATACCCTGGCCTCAGAGCCGATCCTCCAGCTACTCCAGTGGTGGGACGAGCAGGCGCCCATGCAATGGGCCTACCCCAGCGGCTACATGCCCGCCGATGGCTGGGATGACCGCCTCCGATTCCGCCATGCGAACAAGGTGATCACCCTGAACTGGCCGGGGGCGGCGGACGGTACCACCTCAGTACCCCTGAGCGAGTTGGCTGACCGGTTCGCCCAGCAGCCCTCGGCGGCCCTAGCAATACGGAAGGCTTTAGGTAACCGCTCGCCTAAAGCGTCAGGTAAGCCGTTACCTAACCCTTTGGGTAACGCTTTACCTAAGCCCCCAAAACAAGGGGAAGGGGAACGTGAACCCCAAGTTAAGAGCCCTCCTGGTGCTCCTTACGTCGCACCAGGGTTGCGCGCTGAAGCTGCACAACAGCCAGGCGAGGCAGGGATGGATAAACTCCAGGACCCGGATCGGCCAGCCGTAGCAGAAGGTCCGGCGAGAGTACGCGGCTCCGTCTCTTCACGTCGACCCAAGCGGGGCGGGAACCCGCAGGTAGACATGGTATTGGAGCAGATCCAGAAGGACTGGGGGCTGCCGATCGCCTTCTGGGCGAAGGAGGTTCCCTTCGTGAAAAAGGCGCTGGACCAAGGCTACACCGCAGAACAGATTCTGGCCTGCTGGCGGTCGGCCCAGGAGAGTCCGCGATGGCGGGGCCAGTGGATGTCCATGGCCACGCTCCTGGGCGACCTGGGCGAGTTCGTGAAGAACGGCGGCCAGCCCCCGCGTAAGTGGGCCTGGGTGCCTGGCCAGGGCCGAGGCGCGACGCGGGAGGAGCCGGTGCGGGACCCTGAGGCTGTGAAACAAGCCTGGGAGGAGGCGAAGCGTGGCTGAGTTCACGACGGGGCTGGGGCTACTGTCCCCCGAGCTGCGGCAGAAGATTGTGCAGTACCTGATGGGCCGGTGGCAGGGCGATGCCGAATGGTTCAAGCGCGAAGTGGGCCAACCCATGAGCCTCAAGGAGCTGCTGGCGTTGGTCCAGAAGCATATGCCGGCGGAGTCTAATGCTGTCCTTGACATGGTGCTCGACGCACTGAGGCAGCCCGACCCTCGTGAATACGAGCGGCGCGAGCTGAAACAGCGGGCCATGCGGGACTTCGACATCGGATACGGTTGGGACCTGCCGTCGGGCGTGGTGCAGGCTGATCCG
>JAUYDU010000541.1 GCA_030691665.1 Chloroflexota bacterium | reverse complement strand
ATACGGGACGGGCCCCAACGTCTACTACGTCCCTCCCCTGTCGCCGCCTCGCTTCGACGAGAACGGCGAGATCGACGAGGACAACCCCCGCATCCCTATCGAGTATCTGCGCTACCTGTTCGGCCCCGAGGTGGACGCGGCGCTGGCCACCCTCAAGGCGGAGATGGCTAAGAAGCGGCAAGGCGAGGAGTCGGAGCTGATGGACATCCTCATCGCCCGCAAGTGGGGGGACATGTTCAAGCCCTTCGACCGAGACCCCGCCGAGCTGGACAGAACGCCATCGCGAGGCTGACGTGGCCCGAATCGCAGACCTGACGACGCCGGCCGAGCTCCAGGCCGCCGCCCGCAGCCGCCTCTACCAGCTCCTGGGGCGAGGCTTTTCCCTGCCCGACCCGGCCTTCTACGAGTGGGTTCGAGAAGGGGGCTTCGCCGAGGAGAGCGCCCAGGATGCGGCCGGCCTTCCCTATCCCCTGCCCGCGGCCCGGGACGCCGCTCTCGGGCGAGGGCTGGGCGAGGCCGGCGCCAGTCACCAGGAGCTGCAAGGGGAATACATCCGCCTGTTCGACGTGGGGATACCGGGGCCTCCCTGCCCCCTGTACGGCGGCGAGTACCAGGGGAGCAGAACAGGGGTGATGGAGGAGCTGATCCGCTTCTACAACTACTTTGGGCTGCGCCCCTCCACCCGTTCACGCGACCTGCCCGACCACATCACCGCCGAGCTGGAGTTCATGCACTTCCTGACCTTCCAGGAAGTGACCGCTCTTCACCAGGGCCAGGACAGGAGCCCCTACCTGCGAGCAGAGCGGGACTTCCTGGAGCGCCACCTGTGCGTCTGGGTTCCCCTCCTGGGACAGCGCCTGAGCCGCCAGCGGCCGTGCGCCTTCTATGCCGCCGTCGTGGCGCTGGCGGAGGCCTTCCTCGCCGCCGACCGCCGGTATCTGGAGGGCCTGCTATCCAGCTCGGCCGGCCCCCAGTAGCCCAGCGGAAGAGAAGCGATGCAACGTGTAGGGCGGGGCTGGGGCCCCGCCCTACGAAGGGCTTAGGCCCTGCTGAGGCAGGCCTGAAGGCCTTCAACAAAATAACCTCACATCCCGCCCGTAGGGGCGGAGCTTCAACTCCGCCCAGGGCCGAGCTAAAGCTCGGCCCCTACAGGGTCGTCTCTCTGTCTGACGCTATGGGGTGAGAGAAGCACTTATTTTGTTGACGACCTGAAGCCCTGCAGCTACCTAACCACTTGGTCTTAGGCCCTCCCCTGGAAGCTGGGGTGAGTCTTGTCCAGCCACTGGTTGGCTACGTGGAAGGCGTTGCCGAACCAGGGCGTAGGCCGACGGTTGCGGCGATAGGGCCACTCTGTGCCGGGCTGCGACGGCGAGCACCACATTAGCATCAGGTAGGCCTCGTCCAGCAGATAGTTCTGGATGTCGTAGCCCAACTGGCGCCGCTTCTCGTACTCGAACTCCGCCCGCGAGGCGTCCAGCATCGCGTCCAGCTTGGGGTCTGAGACGTTGAAGGAGTTCTTGGGCCCCCCGGTGTGGTAGTAGGGATATACCCAGTCGTCCAGGTCGTTCCAGCCGTTGTCGAAGCCCAAGCCGAAGACGCAGCTCTTCTGAAGGAGGCACAGGTCCAGCTCGGTGTAGCCGCTGGGGTCGACGTGGCCTTTGATCTCGAAGCCCAGGTGGTCCGACAGCATCTTCTGGAACTGGGGCCAGACCCTTGGTATGTAGTCGGGGATGCCAGAAACCACCGCGTCGACAGAGCCAACGGCGCCGGAGCCGCCGGCGGCCTCCCACAGACGCCTGGCCTCGGTTATGTCCTCCTCCCGTTCCGCTCGAGTGTAGCGATAGCCCGGCTTCGTGATGAACTGGTCGTAAGGGAGAGCCCACTGGGTGATGGCCTGACCCACCGGGGGATTCAGCACGTAGAACCCTTCGCCGAACATCTGCTGGCCCAGGCGGACACGGTCCACCGCCAGGGAGATGGCCTTGCGCAACATTACGTCTTTCCAGGGGGACTTCGCCCTATCGCTGTCGGCAATCAGGAACCGGCTGTTTATAAAGCCGCTGGTCACGGCCCGGTCGACCTCCGCCCCCGTCTCCCCCGCTATGCGATAGACATTGCGGGAATCCACGTAGCCGGTGCCGTCCACCTGCTTCGACTTGAAGGCGGCCTCGGTGGCGGTGTCGTCCTGCACCGGCCAGAGGGCGTCGTAGCCGTCGACGATCGGCCGGTCGGGGAGCCCCTGGTCGGCCAGGTCGTCTTTGGCGAACCAATCGGGGTTCCTGCGCAATTTCACCACCTGGGCCGTGATGTACTGGTCCAGGTAGAACGGCCCCGTGCCCACCATCGGGTCTGTGTTGTCGCCATGAGTGATCATGAGGTCGGTCGCCTCATCTACCAGCTCCTTGGCCACGATCAAGGCGTTGTTATCCGCCAGAAAGTGAATGAAGGGGGCGGTGGGCCGCTTGGTGGTGATGGTGACGGTCAGAGGGTCGGGCCCCACCTCGATCTTCTCCACCGTCTGCCACTGGCTCTTGCGATAGTAGCGCCCACTCTTGGGGCTGGCTTCGTTCACCTGGCGCTCGATCATGTACTTCACGTCCTCGCCGGTGAGCTGGCGGCCGGCCAGGCCGGGGTACTTGCGGGCCCTTTCGTTGTCGTGAAAGCGGACGCCGTCGCGGATCTTGATGACGTACTTCGTCTTGTCCACCACCTCCGGCATGCTCACCGCCAGGTCAGTCACTATTACCCCGTTGGGGA